>JAYVXQ010000216.1:0-5314 GCA_043785025.1 Acetobacteraceae bacterium | reverse complement strand
CGGTCCTGGCGCAGCACCGCCTCGATCCGCGGACCCAACGCCAGCGCCTCATCCACGGCGGGATCGGAGCCCATGCGATAGGCGCCCATCCGCACCAGATCCGTCATCTCCCCTTGCAGAGCCAGCATGCCGCGGGCGCGCCGGACCAAAGCGGTTTCCTCAGCCGTCAGGCATCCGCTCGCCGCCCGCGACAGCGATCGCAACACGTCGACCGGAGGGTAGCGGCCGGCCTCGGCGATGCGCCGGTCCAGCAGCACATGCCCATCCAGAATGCCGCGCACCGCGTCCGCCACCGGCTCATTGGTATCGTCGCCCTCGACCAGCACGGTGAACAACGCGGTGATGAAGCCCGTGCCATCGCCCCGATCCTCGCCCGGCCCTGAACGCTCCAGCAGCCGCGGCAATTCCGCGAACACACTGGGCGGATAGCCACGCGTCGACGGCGGCTCTCCGGCCGACAACCCGATCTCGCGCGCCGCCAGGCAGAACCGGGTCACGCTGTCCATCATGAACAGCACCGATTTCCCCTGATCGCGAAAATGCTCGGCGACCGTCATGGCGGTATAGGCCGCCCGCCGCCGCGTCACCGGTGGGGCATCCGACGTCGCGACCACCACCACCGACCGCGCCAGGCCTTCGGGCCCCAGATCGTCCTCCAGAAACTCCCGCACCTCGCGCCCGCGCTCACCCACCAGCGCGATCACCGCGACATCGCACCGGGCCGCCCGCGCCAGCATGGCGAACAAGGTCGACTTCCCCACGCCCGAGCCCGCGAACACGCCCAAGCGCTGCCCCAACCGGCAGGTCGTGAAGACGTCCAACGCCCGCACGCCCAAACAAATCCGCGCCCCCAATCGCGCCCGCGCGGTGGCATCGGGCGGGGAGGCGATGATCGGCCGCCGCGTCGCCCCGGACGGCATCGCGCCCTTGGCGTCCAAGGGCTGGCCGAACGGATCGATTACCCGCCCCAACCACCGGTCCGACACCGCGAGCCCATCGACCGCCCGCGGCAGCAGCGTCGCCCGCTGACCCGGCCCCAGACCGTTGAGTGACCCGAACGGCATCGCCTGCGCCCGTCCGTCGCGGAATCCCGCCACCTCGGCCCGGACGGGCACGCCATCGCGCCCTTCCAGCAGCAGGTGATCGCCGACGAAGACCTGGCCCGATAGTCCCGCGACCTCGGCCACCAGGCCCGAGACCGACACGATCCGGCCGCTGGTGGCGACCATGGGCACCCGCCGGAGCAGACCACCGCAGGCGCTGACTCTTTCCATGAGATTATTTCGTCTCATAAAGACACACACATTCCGAATACATACATGTTCTTTCTTTGTCTGGCGTTAGACCCGAAGGATGAAAGAATTTTTTGAGAAATACCCGTATAGGTCGCAAATTGCCACTAGTCATACACACGCATAGGTGGTAGTTAATAATTCAGGAAATGAGGAGAGGGCAACATGCGCGTCCTACTTGTGGAAGACGATCTCACCGCCGCCCATGGCGTGTCCTTAATGCTGAAAAGCGTGGGCGCGGTTGTGGAACACGCCGAAACCGGGGAGGAAGCGATCGAACTCACCCGGCATTATGAATATGACATCGTGCTGCTTGACGTGATCCTGCCGGATGTCGAGGGATATGAGGTCGTCCGCCGCATGCGGATCGCCCGCAACGATACGCCGGTGTTGATCCTGTCCGGCCTGTCGCGCCCGCAGGCGAAGGTGAAGGGCCTCGGCCTCGGCGCCGACGACTTCATCACCAAACCCTTCGATAAGTCTGAGCTTCTGGCCCGCATGCAGGCGATCACCCGCCGCAGCAAGGGCTTCAGCCAGCCGACGCTTCGGCTTGGCGCGATCGAGCTCAATCTCGACAGCCGGGAAGTCACGGTCGACGGGCAGGAAGTGCATCTGACCGGCAAGGAATACTCCATTCTTGAACTGCTGGTGCTCCGCAAGGGCATGGTGCTGACCAAGGAAGCGTTCCTGAACCATCTTTACGGCGGGATGGATGAACCAGAGATGAAGATCATCGATGTTTTCATCTGCAAACTGCGAAAAAAACTCGCGGTCGCCGGCGCCGACAACCTGATCGGCACCGTCTGGGGCCGCGGCTACATGATCCGCGAGCCGATGGAGGAGGGTATGGACCCCATGGTCATCGAACCCGCGATGCTGGCCGAACAGTCTTTCGCCGCCTGATCTCGGCGACGGATCAATGCGAAGCGCCGCGCCGCCACCTTTGGCGCGCGGCGCGTCCCGTTGTACGAAAATCATCGGTATCCGTGTTGGTTTCGCGCGCCGCCGCCCGCCAACGCGGCGCGCCATGCCACCGCCTGACATGATGAAGCGGCCATCATTCCGGGCTTCGGTATGATCGCTGAAAGCCCGATGACAGCATTGCCGCCGTATAACCCCAAGTATGCCCGCCACCGCCGACAACCCGCCGTTCGCCGACGCCTCGGACGCGCTCGCGCGGCCCGCGACGGTCGACCCCGCCCCCGCGATCGCCTTCTGCGCGCTGTTCGTCCTGGTCTTGTTTCTCCCCACCATCCTCACCGACACCGACACGCTGTGGCAGATCCGCACCGGCGAGTGGATCCTCGATCACCGCGCCATCCCCGCCATCGACCCGTTCTCCTACACCGCCGGGGGAAAACCCTGGTTCGCCCATGAATGGCTCGCCGAGACCCTGATGGCTCTCATTTGGCGCGCCGCCGGCATGGCGGGGATCATGATCCTCGCCGCCGCCGCCGCGGGCCTGACCGGCGCCATCGTGCTCCGCCACGCGCGCCGCTTTCTGCCCGGAATTTACGCCGTACTGGCGCTGATCGTGGCGCTGTCCAACGCCGCGCCCTCGTTGCTCGCCCGACCGCATCTGCTGGCCTGGCCCTGCCTCGCGCTGTGGTGCGCCGGCCTCGCCAACGCCCGCGCCCACCGCGTGACGCCGTCGTTCTGGCTGCTGCCGGTCATGCTGATCTGGGTCAATCTGCACGGCAGCTTCATCATCGGCCTGATCCTCGGTTTTGCCCTGATGCTGGAGGCGGTGTGCGACAACCCCGCCAACGCCCGCCGCGTGCTGTCCGATTGGACCGGTTTCCTGCTCGCCGCCTTCGCCGTGACCCTGCTCAACCCCGACGGATTGTCCGGCGCTTTGTTTCCGATCCAGATGATCGGCATGAAAAGCCTGGTGTGGATCGGCGAGTGGCAGCCGACCGATTTCGGCCGTCTCCAACCGCTCGAACTCATGATCCTCGCTGGTCTTGCTTTGGGATTGTCCGGCGCGGTCCGTCTCCCACCGATGCGCTGGTTGATCCTGTTGGGCCTCGTGCACGGCGCTTTGGCGCATGCCCGCAACGAGCAACTGCTTGGCCTGATCGGCGTTCTGATCCTCGCCGAGCCGTTGGGCGCGAGCCTCGGCCGCGGCTGCGCCACGAGGCTGCCCCCGGTTTGGCGGCGTGGCGCGACGGCGGCGGCGGTGATCGCGCTCGCCGCCATGGCCGCGCGCCTCGCACTGCCGCTCGACCCCGCGCTGACCGGCGAGGCGTTCGCGACCCTCGTCAACCGTGTGCCGCCGGCGGTCCGCGCCACGCCGGTGCTGAATGATTACAGTCTCGGCGGCAATCTGATCTTCGCCGGACAGCGCCCCTTCATCGACAGCCGCGCCGACCTGTATGGCGACGCGTTCCTGACCGCGTATCGCGACATCGCCGCGGCGGGCCAGATGCCGGTCATCGCGACGTTAACCCGCCATGATATCGGCTGGACGATTTTCCCCGCGGGCCACCCGATCGTCGCGACCCTGGATCACACGCCCAGATGGCATCGCCTGCTGGAGGCTGAGGGAATGATCATTCACGCGCGGGATGGGCCACCGGCGCGGTAACCCACTTCACATCATCGGCAGCGGGGGATGATACGGCGGCGCCTGATCCCGCGCGCGCAACCCATAATCCCGCGCGATCCGCACCCGCCGATCCCCGTCGCGCCCGTCAGTCAACCGCAAAATATGTCCGGGCCGCGTGAGACTGACAAAATCACCATCCCCGGCCGCGCCGATGTCGCCCTCACTGATCCCCATTGTCGCGCCGGGAGCGGACGGATCCACGATCTCCCCCACCCGCAGCCGGTAATCGCTGAAAATCTCCGACCGGCCCATCGTCTGCACGAGGCGATGGCCGCCATGCTCGCGCCACGCGATCACCGCCGCCTGGTCCCGCCAGAGCGAGAACGACAGCAACTCCCCCGGCCGCCCAACCCGCTGAAACCGTTCGACGTTCAGAAACCCATCGATTGCCTCCAGCTCCGGCCGTAATCGCGCCGCCAGAGCCAGATAATCGTCCCGCCGCTCCGGCTTTGGCCGCACCTCGAACATCACCACGAACATGGTTTTTTCCTTTCCCGACGGCAAATCCAGCCCGATTGGGCCGCGCATCGTGCGCGGCGCAGGGTTGGATGGGAGCGAACGCCGCTTTCACCGCGCCGGAGCCTTGGGCTCTCGCCTCGCGTCCCGCCGCGTCGAAATCGGCTCGAACGTCAGCCCATGGGAAACGAGGGCCGTCACCATCACCCGCGCCATACCGGCACCGCCCTCGGCATCGTTATCACGGCAATTCCCGTAAAAACGCCCCGACCGCGGCGATAAACCCCAGCGTGTTCTGCCCATGCACGTTATGCCCGCAATTCGGAACGGTCACGAGCTGACCGCGCGGCAACGCATCGCGAAACCGCTCCGCCGCGTCCGCCGCCAGAATATTCGAATTCTCGCCGCGCACCAGAAGGACCGGCAAATCGAAAAGTCCAGCCTCGGTCAGAGTAATATTCTCCGTGGGCCCAGACGGCCGGACAATGCCCAGACGCCGCGGCGTCGAATCGCATTTGCTAACGAATTTCCCGTCAGCGCGTTGTAGCATGTTGTATTTCACGGTGCGTTCGATGTGCTCACGCGAGCGGTACGGATCGTATTTCCGTACATTGGCGGCGAAATGTTCCAGGTCCTCGAATTCCTGGTTCTCCTGCACGAACCCCTGGATCGCCGCCCGCCCCCGATCCGATAATTCGGGTCCGACATCGACGATCACCAAACCCCGCAGCCGCGCCGGATCGTGCTTCGTCAGCAGCATGGCGTTCCGCCCGCCCATCGAATGTCCGATCAAAACCGGCTTGCCCAATCCCATCGCATCCAGAAACGCCCGCGCGTCCAGCGCCATCGCGTGGTTGGAGTATTCGACATCCCGCGCCCACTCGCTGTCGCCGTGACCGCGCTGATCCAAGGCGAACACGTGATAATGTTGAGCGAGATGCAGACTGACCAGATCCCA
>JAYVXQ010000215.1:0-16267 GCA_043785025.1 Acetobacteraceae bacterium | reverse complement strand
AATGCCTCGCTCATCGTGCCGTGCCGCCGCTGGCTTGCTGCTGGCCATGGGCTTGCTGGCGGCCCATCCGGCGGATGCCGACATCACCATTTTAACCGCGGGCGCTTATAAGCCGGTGTTGCGCGACCTCGCGGCCGCGTTCGAGGCCCGCTCCGGCGAAACGTTAATTATTTCTAACGACACCGCCGGGGGTGTCGCCGCCCGCGTCGCGCGGGGCGAGGAAATCGACGTCGCGATCCTGCCGATGGGCGGTCTCGATACGCTCGCGCAAAAAGGCAAGATCGTCGCGGGCACCAGTGTGAAACTGGCGAAATCCGGTATTGGCGTGGTGGTGAAAAAAGGCGCGCCAGTGCCCGACATCAGTACGGTCGAGGCGTTCAAAGCGGTGCTGCTCGCTGCGCCGTCGATCGCCTATATCGACCCGGCGTCGGGGGGTTCCAGCGGCATCTATCTGGCCAAATTATTCGAGGACATGGGCATCGCTCAGGGATTGAAGGGAAAGACGGTGCTGGTGCCCGGCGGGCTGGTGGCGTCGCGCGTCGATAACGGTCAGGCCGCAGTGGGCCTGCAGCAAATCAGCGAATTGCGCGCGGTGGCCGGCGTGACTTTCGTTGGGCCGCTGCCGGACCAGATCCAGAATTATACCATTTATGGCGGCGGTATTCCCGCCGTCGCGCCTCGTCCCGCGGCGGGCAAGGCGCTGTTGGTGTATCTGCGCGGGGATGCGGCGCGTCAGGCGATGATCGCGCGTGGGCTGGAGCAGCCCTGACCCCGCGAGGTTGTCCGTCAGCCGGTGGCGCGATTTCGACGCGGCATTACTCCGCCAGGGGTTCGCCGCGCGCATCGAAACAGGCCGCCAGTGTGCGCATGAACGCGGCGACCGCTTCCAGCACTGATTCCGCCTCTTCCTCGGTGTATTTGTCGGCCGGCATTAAATCGGGGCGGTGCCAGATGCGGCGCACCCGCATCAGCGCCTCGATCAATTCCCGCTCACCGCCCGCCTCGCGCACCGCCGTGAGCAATTGCGCCCAACTGAGATTGGCCAGCGGCGGCACGTCCAGCAGCGCCGCCAGACCGCGCAGCCCGTGCCGCATCACTTTCATCGCGTGCAGCACCGCGGCCGTGGTGCGCCGCAATGCGAGGCAGTGGACCGCTTCCTCGATATCGTAAGCGGCTGAGGGGAACCGGATCTCCACCCGCCCACCGAACGGCGGGTCGTCGTTCAATTGCCGCGCCGCCGAGGGCAACAGCACGATCCGCGTCAACGCGAGCTCATCGCGCAACCGCGTCACCAAATCCTCCAGCGCGACGGCGAAGGCTTGCAGCGTCATGCCACCGCCCTCGGCCTGGGTTATCAACCGTTGCAGCGACCCCGCCGAGAAGCGCGCGTTCAGCAGCGACAGCGGCTCCCGCAGCGCCTCGATCTGTTGCAACGCCTCGGGTGGCACGGGCTGGCCGTTGCGGCGCACCGACCCGCAGGCATCCGTCGCGGCGCGCAGCAGGGCGGTCACGCGCAGATAGGCCCGAACCTTGGCCAGCAGGCTGTCGTTGGGCGCGAGGTATTCGGCCTCGGCCGGGACCGCATGGCCCGACCAGACGGTGCCCAATTCGGTGCCCGGCTGATCTCGTACTGACGTCGTGCCCAAGGTATGCGCGCCCAGGGGATGCGATCCGCGCTCACGGAACAGAACGGCGGCGCCGGCATCGTTGGCTGAGCGGCGGCTCACCTCGATCCCATCGGGGTCGATGATATGGCGCCAGGCTTCCTGATCATGGTCGATGGTCAGCACGACGATGGTGTCGCCGTCGCCATCGCGCCAGGAATCGAGCACCGTGCGGCCTTCATAGGTTTCGGCGTAGATCATCCACCGCCGCTGATCCTCGCTGGAGGCGGCGTTACGTCCGGGCATATAGGGTTCGATGCGTGCCACGCCGGCGTCCAGCCGGATCGCGACCAGCGTCTGGCGGTCGCGGCGGCGGGCCATGACACAGAAACCTTGTTCGTCCAGCCTGGTTTCATGGCGGATCAGATCATGCGCGGCCAGCGCCTGGGTTACCGCGGCCTCCAGATCCGGGGGCGGGGTCAGCGTGCCGCCCTGCCGCGGGAAATCGGCGGGGATCACGAATGAGGTGGTGCCGTGCCAGCCGACGCCGCAGCCGATCTCGACCCCGTCGGCGCGGCGGGCGTGAATGACGCCGCTCAATCCGGCCAGATCCTCGAACAACGCGGGCGCGCGGCGGTCGAGGATCACCGCCCCAGACCCCAGAAACGCATGCACCGCGGCGTCTTCGCCCACGAAACTTTCGGTGTCGGGATCGTCGGGCAGCGGCGTTGGGTCCGGTTCGTCCTCGGCCGGCAGATCCGACAGGCGCCCATCGGCCGCCGCCTGATACCGGCGCACCCGGGTCGCGGCGCCGGTGAATTCGACGCGCGCGACCTTGCCGAAATACGGTCCGTCGAAGGCGCCGCGGTGGCGTTCCAGAACGCATTCCTCGACCAGACCGCGCGCGTCCAGGGTCTCGCGGATCACCAGGACGGAGACCGTCAGACGCTCGGCGCCCGACAAATCGCGTTCGGACAGCCAGCGCGCGAACGCCGCGTCATCGGCGAGGCCAGGAAGGTCGGGAAGATGATAACCGGCGGCGTCCGCGAGGCCAGGCCGCTGCGTCACCCGCCAGATTAAATAGCAGGACGGCGCTGGCGCCACGCCTCGCAATGCCACGAGCCGCGCCGTTAAACGCGGCGCGGTCCAAATTTCGTTATCGCCCGAAGCGTTCATATCAATCGGTATCTTATCGCTCTCACCCATCGGGCGCGGACCGCTCGCCTGGGGTATGAGGAAACTCGTTCATTTCTTTCATCGTGACAAGTCCACAAAAATAGACGGATCTTGAAAGGCCGTCACGATCTTTACCATAAAATTACGACTTTCGCACGGGGATCACGCGAGATGAACGCATTATCATCGCGGAATTATTTTTTGATTTAAATCAATTCGATTCCGGGCGACAGGGGCGCGTCCGTGTGATTGCACGCGGCGGCATGACATTTGCGCCGTGATCGCGGCGAATGTTTGGTGCGCCGTGATCGCGGCGAATGTTTGGTGCGCCGTGATCGCCGCGAATGTTTGGCGCGCCGTGATCGCCGCGACCGTTTGGGGTCAGGAAAATTCCTGAACCAGCGCCGCCCATTCGTCGCCGAGGGCACCCGATTCTGGGCCGCGGCCAGCCCGCTGATACCAATAGCGCGCATTGGCCAGATCGCCCTCGACCCGATGCAAATAGGCATGGACGGCGGCGCCGGACGCGGTCGCCTCATTTTGCGCGTATTCATGCGCGCGGGGCCAATCGCCCTTCGCCTCCCACCACAACGCCAGCAGGATCGGGTTCAAGCCGTCCGGCGGCGCGGGTTGACCTGTCGTGGCGCGAAACAGTGAGGCATCCATTTCAGGCGGCCTCCCGCCGGGTCAGCATGCGCCGCACCTTGCGCTTGGCGCTGTGCGGCGTGGCCAGGATGTTCGGCGTGGTCAGGATGTCTGGCGTGGTCAGGATTGGGCGGGCGCTGGCCAGCGTGACCGCCGCCTCCGCCCGCGTCAGGCTGAATTGCCCCAGGGCGATCACATCGACGTCCCGCCATGCGGCGGCGGCGCGGGCGGCCGCCTGATCGTGTTCCGCGCCGTCGCCCCGGTCGATGGCCGCGAGCGCGCCTTCGGCCAAACAATTCACTACTTCCAGTTGTGGCGCGACGGCGGCGAATTCAGCCGGAATCGACGCCAGAGTTGGGGACGCCAGAGTTGGGGACGCCAAGGTCGGGGACGCCAAGGTGGGGGACGCCAAGGTGGGGGCGAAACTGGTCAGCGGAACCACTTTGCCGCGCGACTTCCCCTGGCGTGCGACCAGCGCGGCGGCTTCCTCGATCATCGCCTCATTCGGCGTCAGCACCGGGATATGCGGCAGCGCCCGCGCACAGGCGCCGATGCATGGCCCGAACGCCGAGCCGGTGAACAGGATTCCGTCCGCGTCCGCGTCCGTTGCCGCGGCATAGCGGGCCAGGGTCAAAAAGCGTTCCCCCATCGCCGGCGTCAGCTCCCCGTCTCGCGCGAGGTCGGCCGGCAGCGGATTGGCCAGGACGGCCTCGGGCCACAGGCGGGCAAACGAGGCCTCGATCGGGGCGATCGCGTGTTTCAACGCGTGGATCAGAGCAATGCGCATCGTCAGGCCTCCCTGGACCGGGATGGTGGCCCGCCCGAGACAGGTGGCGCAAGAGCGGGATGGCTTACGCGGCGAAGCGCGCCACGATCCGGCGCTGGTCCGCGGGGTCGAGCGTGATGTTCTCCTCGCCCGCCAGCAAACGCGGCAGCAGCAGCATGTCATCTTCCGCGCCACGGTCGAGATGGATCGGCGGCACGGCGCCGTCGTGTTCGACGGTCAGCACGATCCAGCCGGCATCGACCGCGACCGTTACCGTCAATTGCCGCGCACCGGCGCGAAACGCATGGATCACCAGCACTGACACGGTCATCCCCAGGCGCCCGAGTACACCGCCGTCGAGCATCAAATCGGCCGGCACTTCCGTCACGATTGATCCCGAGGCCTGCAAAGGCGCGGCGGCCCGCCACAACCGATCGGTAATTTGGTCCAGATAGGACCGCGCGCTGGCGGCCGTCGGATCCGCGGCGCGGCGCAATTGCTGATGCACCGCGCCGATCGCGATCACGCGCGCCACGGAATCGGTCAAAGCCAGCCGCGCCTCGGCGTTCCTCGCGGCATTGGCCTGCAGTTCCAGCACATAGGCGACGATCTGCAACCCGTTCGCGACCTCGTGATGCACCTCACGTATCAGCGTATCTTTTTCCATCACGTGGCGGCGCGCGCGCGCGAGATGCCGGCGCAATTCCATCTCGCTGGCGACGATACCGGCCAGGCTGTTCAACCGCCGCGCGTCATCAGCGGAAAACCCCGCGCGTGGCTCAGTCGACAGCACGCATACCGTGCCCAACGCGAGACCATCCGGGGTGAGGATCGGCGCCCCGGCGTAAAACCGGATCTTGGGGTCGCCAACGACCAAAGGATTATCGCTGAACCGCGAATCGAGCCGCGCGTCGGGCACCACCAGCGGCTCGGATTGCCGGATCGCGTGGTTGCAAAAAGCCCAGGAACGGGGGGTTTCGTGGATGGAGAGGCCAAAGCGGGATTTAAACCATTGCCGCTTATCATCGATCAGCGTGATCAGCGCGATCGGCAGATCAAATAAATCCTGGGCGAGTTTGGCGATGCGATCATAAGCTTCCTCGGGCGCGGTATCGAGAATGTCGAGCGACCGCAGCGCCGCGAGGCGTCGTTGTTCCGTATCGAACATGTCATAATGCGTGGTATTTACCATCAGCGTTTCGCGTCCCATCGAGCCGAGAATGCCGCTGATCAACCAATTTCCGGACGGGCGCAAGCAATTTAGCAAAAATCACATTAACGCGATCCTGTCACACCGTCCGCGGGCAAACCCCATGGGCAAACCCCACGGGCAAACCCCACGGGCGGCGCGCGAAGATCGTGGATCAGCAACCGCCGTTGGTGCTTTTGCAACGACGTTCCATGTTGTCTTTATGTTGGTCGGCGAAAGCGGGGACGGACGGCGCCAGAGCGGCGGCGAGGGTCAGGCACAGGATCGACAGGCGCGGCAAGCGGTTCATTGGTTTTCCCTGGGACGTAAAATTCGCTGAAATGCCTGAGTCCAAAATAAGTTTCAGGGTTTCACGGCGAAATCAATACGCCAACGTCCGGAAGACAACACACTCCCGGCCACGCGGAAAAAACGTGATCGCCGCTGAGAGCGGTCTGGGGGGCATCTTTATTCGATCAGGTTGAGTCGATCACGGTCTGAATTTTGCGTCGACGAGGGCGATTCACGTTTGAGGTTGAAGTCAACCTCAAACGATCGCGCTCTGGCCGCGGGGCACGCGTCCCTCCAACGGATAGGCCGGATCGTTATAACCGGGCGTGGAGGGGTGGCCGGGCGACACCAGGCGATCGATCAACGCCTCATCCGCCGCGTCCAGATGGCAGTCCAGCGCGCCGGCGTAATCCTCCCATTGTGACTCGGTGCGGGGTCCGCCGATGGCGGCGGTCACGAATCGGTTGTTTAAAACCCAGGCGAAGGCGAATTGTCCGGGCGTGACACCTTTGGCACGGGCGTGCGCCGCGATGTCGGCGGCGATATGCAGGCTTTCGGGGCGCCATTCCGATTCCAGCATCCGCCGGTCTTGCCGTCCTGCCCGCGTCCCGGCGGGGGGCGGGACATCCGGGCGGTATTTTCCGGTCAGAATGCCGCGCGCCAGCGGGCTGTAGGGCACAACGCCCAGACCGAAATAGCCGCAGGCGGGGAGATGTTCGACCTCGGTCTCGCGGTTCAGTGCGTTGTATAAGGGTTGGCTGGCGATCGGCCGGTCGATGCCCGCGTCGTCGCACAGGCGGCAAATTTCCGCGATGCGCCAGCTTCGGTAGTTCGACACACCAAAGTAACGGATTTTGCCGGCCCGGATCAGATCGGCCAGCGCGCGCACCGTCTCGGCCAGCGGCGTCGCGTGATCTTCCTTGTGCAGATAGAGCAGGTCGATCTCGGTCACGTTCAACCGCCGCAGACTGGCGTCGACGGCGTCGTGGACGTGGCGGCGCGACAGTCCCCGGGCGTTTGGCCCGTTTCCCGTTGGGTTGGCGATTTTGGTCGCGAGGACCCACCAGCGCCGGTCGCCGGCGATGGCGCGTCCGGTCACTTCCTCGGATTTGCCGCCGGCATAGCCGTCGGCGGTGTCGATGAAATTCACCCCCTGATCGCGCGCGCGGGCGACGATGCGGGCGGCCTCAGGCTCGTCCGTCGCGCCGCCGAACATCATCGTGCCGAGGCAGAGCGGGGAAACCTTGAGGCCGCTGGACCCGAGGCGCCGGTAGATCATGTTGTATCTCCTATCCGGGTCACGCATTCGGACCACGCTGGGTTCATCGGCGCGCGCGGTCAAGCGTCGCTTTGTTCACCCAACAGCGCGGAGTTCGCCGGAGCCGACGGTTCCCACCGGGGGGATGATGTCTTAGGGTCCGCCGCCTGAGCAGAAGGACCCCTCGCATGGCCAAAATCCTGATCGTCCACGGCGCCGGCATGAACATGCGCGGCAAGGTGCAGACCGAGATCTTCGGCAAGATGACGCTGCCGGAATATGACGCGAAAATCCTTGGCTATGCCCGCGAATTGGGCGTGGAGGTGGAGATTTTCCACTCCAACATCGAGGGCGAGGTCGTTAACAAATTCTATGCCGCGAACGATTCCGGCGTGGACGCGGCGATCTTCAATCCGGCCGGATTTTCCCGCGGCTACCCCGCGCTGACGGCGGCGATCAGCCAGGTGAAGTTCCCGACGATCGAGGTGCATATTTCGAACCCGGTGCGGCGCGGACCCATTTCGGACACGGCGCAGGTCAGTCTGGGGATGGTCGCGGGCTATGGCGTGGCGGGGTATGACCTCGCATTGCGCGGTCTCAGGGACATGCTCGCGGCAAAATGAGCATGGACACTGTGCTGGGATTTGGTTTTTCGTTCCGCGATCTGGCGGAACGGGACGGGTTGGTTCGGCTGGACCAGATGTTTGTCGCGCGGCTGGTGGTGGACGATGCGGCGTTGCATACGCGGCTGATGGCGGCGCGGGCGGCGCCCGATGCGTTGGAGGCGAAGGACGAGTCGGCACTGATCATCGCTCTGGGCTCGCATCTCGGCGATTTCGTGGCCGCGTTGTTTGGGATCGAGGCGGAGACCGGGGCGCTGCTGGCGCATACGCTGGAACTCGATCCGATCCATGCGTGCAAGCGGCTGTTCGTGCAGCGCCAGGCGGTGAAGAAATATCCCGAGCCCACGGGGTTCGATGGTCCGGCGCTGCGGCGCGCGCTGGAGGATCGGTTGGGCGGCGATCTGACCGAGGCGGCGTTCGCGACCTATGTTCAGGATGCCTCGGGAAACGGGCTGGATGACGCGTTGCGCTATGCCGCATGGGCTGCCTTGACCCCGATGGGGCGGGCGGCGCACCGGCATGACACGATGTTCCGGGTGCCGCACCGGGTCGATCCGGCGCATTTGGTTCCGGTTGAAACGATCATCCGCGACGGTGTGACGATGCTGCGGCTGCCGGAGCATGACTGGCGGCACCGCGAGGGGTTCGCGCTGACCGATCATGGGATGAACACCCAGCAGGTGCTGGACCAGGTCAATTACTGCATTCTGTGCCATGTGCAGGGCAAGGATTCCTGCAGCAAGGGGCTGGTGGATCGCAAGGCGGGCGGGTTCCAGAAATCGCCGTTCGGGGTGAATTTGGCGGGCTGCCCGCTGGATGAAAAAATCTCCGAGATGCACACATTGCGCGCCGCCGGTCAGGTTCTGGGTGCTTTCGCCACGATCGCGATCGATAATCCGATGATGGCGGCGACCGGTCATCGCATTTGCAACGATTGCATGAAGGCCTGCATTTATCAAAAGCAGGAGCCGGTGGATATTCCTCAGGTCGAGACCGGCGTGTTGAAGGACGTGCTGGCGCTGCCCTGGGGGTTCGAGATTTACGCGCTGCTGACGCGGTGGAACCCGTTGGATATCAGGCGGCCTCTGCCGCGGCCCAATAGCGGGCGGACGGTGCTGATCGTCGGGTTGGGGCCGGCGGGGTTCACGCTGGCGCATCATCTGATGAATGACGGTCACACCATCGTCGCGGTCGATGGGCTGAAGATCGAGCCGTTGGATTTCGATCCGCTGTTACCAGTGCGCGATGTCCGGTCGTTGTTCGAAAGTCTCGATGACCGGGTGCTCGCGGGGTTCGGCGGGGTGGCGGAATACGGTATTACCGTGCGGTGGAATAAGAATTATTTGAAACTGGTGCGGCTGTTGCTGGAGCGGCGGGCGCAATTCGCGCATTTTGGCGGCGTGCGGTTCGGCGGCGGGGCGACTTTGTCGATCGACGACGCATGGGCCATGGGGTTCGACCATATCGCTTTGTGCATGGGGGCGGGGAAGCCGACGGTGCTGGATATTCCGAACGGGCTGGCGCGCGGGGTGCGGCAGGCCTCGGATTTCCTGATGGCGTTGCAACTGACGGGGGCGGCGAAGACGTCCTCCATCGCCAATTTGCAATTGCGGTTGCCGGTGGTGGTTATCGGCGGCGGGCTGACGGCGATCGATACGGCGACGGAAAGCCTGGCGTATTACGTGCGGCAGGTGGAGAAATTCGCAGCGCGCGTCTCGACCTTGGGCCGTCGTCCGGATTGGACCGGCGAGGAGAAAGACGTCGCCGAGGAATTTTTGGCCCATGCGGCGGCGATCGCGACGGAGCGCGCGGCGGCCGTTGCTGATGGACGTGAGCCGCGTTTGGCGGCGTTGCTGGACAGTTGGGGTGGGGCGACATTGGCGTATCGGCGGCGGATGATCGACAGCCCGTCGTACACGCTCAATCACGAGGAAGTGGCCAAGGCGTTGGAAGAAGGCGTGCGTTTCGCCGAGGGGCTGACGCCGCGCGCGGTGGCACTCGACCGGTTCGGTCACGCATCGGGATTGGAGGTCGTGAACGCGGCCGGGGAGACGCTGACACTGCCGGCGCGCGCGATCCTGGTGGCGGCGGGGACGCAGCCGAACACCGTGCTGGCGCGCGAGGATGCGCGGATCGCGCTGGATGGGCGGTATTTCCAGGCGGTGGATGAGGACGGGCATAAGGTCACACCGGCGCGCGGGATGGCGAAGCCGGAGCGGAACGATGTGCTGATGCATCGTAACGCCGATGGGCGGTTCATCAGTTTCTTTGGCGATTTGCATCCGAGTTTCTTCGGCAATGTGGTGAAGGCGATGGGCGGGGCGAAGCGCGGATATCCCGTGGTGACGCGGGTGCTGGCGGCGGCTCCTGTGTCCTCGGTGACGGGTGCCGGGTTGATCGCGACCTGCCGGACCGATCTGACGGCGACGGTGCATGCGGTACACCGGCTGACGCCGACGATCGTCGAGGTTGTGGTGCATGCGCCGCGGGCGGCGCGGGCCTTCAGTCCGGGCCAGTTTTACCGGTTGCAGAATTTTGAGGTTTTGGCGCCCTCGGTCGAAGGGACGTCTCTGGGCATGGAGGGGTTGGCGATGACCGGGGCCTGGACCGATCCTGACCGAGGCCTGGTCAGTGTTATCGCGTTGGAAATGGGCGGCAGTTCCGATTTGTGCGCGATTTTGAAGCCGGGCGAACCTGTCATTCTGATGGGGCCGACGGGCATGCCGACGGAGATCCATCGTGACACGACCGTCGCTTTGGTCGGCGGCGGATTGGGCAACGCGGTGCTGTTCTCGATTGGCGCCGCCACGCGCGCGGCCGGATCGAAAGTCATCTATTTCGCCGGATACAAGGCGCTGCGCGATCGTTACAAAGTGGAAGAGATCGAGCGGGCGGCGGATGTGATCGTCTGGTGCTGTGACGAGGCGCCTGGGTTTGCGCCAACACGGGCTCAGGATCGGGCGTTCGTGGGGAATATCGTCGAGGCGATGGCGGCGTATGGCTCCGGGGCGTTGGGCGAGCAAATGGTGCCGTTGCGGGATGCGACGCATATGCTGGTAATTGGTTCGGACCGGATGATGCGGGCGGTGGGGGCGGCGCGGCATGATCGGCTCGCGCCATTTTTGAACCCGGATCATTCGGCGGTCGGATCGATTAACTCGCCGATGCAATGCATGATGAAAGAGGTCTGCGCACAGTGTCTGCAGGCGCATGTCGATCCGGTGACGGGGGAACGAACCGTTGTTTTTTCCTGCTTCAATCAGGATCAGGCGCTGGATCGGGTGGATTTCACGGTGCTGCGGGAGCGGTTGGGGCAGAATGGGGCGCAGGAGAAGCTGACGGCGATGTGGGTGGATCGGGCGCTGCGGTTGTTGGACGCGCGGGTATGATTCCCGTGGGCGCCCAGGTGGACGGGACGCCGCGGGGTTTGCCGCAGCGGATGGCGTTGCGCGGGCGGTACGTCGTTCTGGAACCGTTTCATCGGCGGCACGCGGAGGAATTGTTTCGCGCGGCGCAAGGGGCGGATGAAAGCTGGACGTATTTGTCCGCGGGTCCGTTCGGGAGTGTCCAGGCGCTGGGGACGTATATCAATAACACCGCGGCGGATCCGTTGCGCGTGACCTGGACGTGCCGGCCGGTGGCGACGGGGGTCGCATCGGGGTTTCTGTCGTTGCTGGATATCCAGCCGCACAATGGCGCGGTGGAACTCGGCTCGATCTGGTTCGCGCCGGTTATGCAACGGACTCGCGCGGCGACCGAGGCGATGTTCCTGCCGTTGAAATTTTGCGCGGACGATCTGGCGTATCGGCGTTTGGTATGGAAGTGCAACAGTCTGAACGCGCCGTCGAAACGCGCGGCGGACCGGTTGGGTTTTGTTTATGAAGGCCAGCACCGGATGCATATGGTGTCGAACGGCCGGCGGCGGGATACGGATTGGTACAGCATCATCGAGGATGAATGGCCGTCGCGCCGCGATGCCATTCTGTCCTGGTTGGCGCCGGAGAATTTCGCGCCGGATGGGACGGCGCGGCGTGGATTGGGTGAGATCCGCGCGGCTTTATAGCTTTCGCGCGATCCAGTTCGCCAGCGCCGCGTTCACCGCGACAGGGTTTTCCTGCGCCATCCAGTGGCCGGTTTGAAGGGTGACCTCGGTCAGGTTCGGGCAGCCCTGGCGCATGGGATCGGCGAGATGCGAGCTGACGGTTTCGCATGTGTAATCATATTCTCCGTGCAGGAATAACACCGGCATGTCCAGGCGGCCGTCATTGACGGAAGTTTCGGCATAGGCGGCATTGGCCTCGGGGTTCATGTACCAGGAGTCGGGGCCGAAGAAACCGTTGCGGGTCAGCGCGGCGACGTAGCCGCGCATGTCGGCGTCGGTCAGCACGTCGGTATCGAGCGGGAGATCGGGGGCGGCGTCGCGTCCGCCGAACCAGCCGCCATCGCGGCGCACGAAGGCGGTGCGGGAGGGTTTGCCTTTGCCGGCGGGGTCGCCTTTGCGGAACAGGGCTTTGACCGTTGCCTCGACATTGGTTTCAAACGTGGCGTGGGCTTTTGCGAAATTCTCGCGATAAAATAGTTGGTATTCCCATTGGCCGGCGGGGAATTCGGTGGCGGGGTAGATGGTCCGGTCGATCAGGTCGGCGACGGCGCGGGGACCGAAGCCTTTCGGGAAATACGGGACGCAGAGATTGGCGACGCCGTGGCAACGATCGGGGTGGTGGCTGGCGATGCTCCAGACCACGGGACTGCCCCAGTCATGGCCGACCCAAATGGCTTTCTGGTGGCCGAGACTGTCGAGCAATTCGATCATGTCGGCGGTGATGTGTTCCAGCTCGTAATCCGCGTGTTTTGTTGGCGCGCTGGAGCGGCCGTAGCCGCGCATGTCCGGGGCGATGGCGCGGAAGCCGAGATTGGCGAAGGTGGGAAGCTGGTGACGCCAGCTGATGGAAAGCTCCGGCCAACCGTGGACGAAAATGATCGGGGGCGCGCCGGGGGCACCGCACGCGAGGTAGAAACTTGTGTGCCGTGGCGTTTTCACGACATGCTCGGTGATCGGAAACATGGGCTGTTCCTTTGGTTTTCGACGCAAGCGAGAATCGTATGGCACCGGAATGGGAGACACAAGCGCGATGATTGAGCTGGAGATCACGGACCGGCGTCTTTTCGCGGACGGTCAGTCGTTTGGGGACACGGGGGCGTATGAGCGGCTGTCGGGGCGGGTGCATTACGCCGTGGAGCCTTCGTCCGATGTGGTGGATCTGGACAAGGCGCCGCGCGATGCGCATGGGCGGGTGCGTTTCAGCGCCGATTTCATGATTTTGAAGCCGGTCGATCTGGCGCGCGGCAACCGGCGGATTTTTTACGATTATGGCAATCGCGGGCATAAGCGGGCGTTGCAGTTTTTTAACGATGCGCCGCATGCGAACGATCCGCTGACGCCGGAGCACGCGGGGAATGGGTTTTTCATGCGCCGGGGCTATGCCTTGGTTTGGGTGGCCTGGGAGGGGGATATGCTGCCCGGCGATGGGCGCATGGTGCTGGATGTGCCGGTGGCGAGCGAGCACGGCGCGCCGATCACCGGGCGGGTGCGGGTCGAATTCATTCCGGATCATGATGGTGCGAAAACTTATCCGTTGAGTGGCCGGGTCGCGGCGCATTCGTATCGGACGGCGTCGATGGATACGCGCGATGCGGTGTTCACGCGGCGGCGTTATCCTTATGACACGCCGGAGGTCATTCCGGCGGCGGATTGGTCATTCACCGTGGAAGCTTTTGGGGTGGGTGGTGAGACGAAGACGCCGGAGCGGGCTTTGGTGCCGAGCGATTGGCATATTCATTATCCACGGGGTTTCTCGGCGGGGTGGATATATGAATTGCTGTATACGGCGCGCGATCCGAAAGTCATGGGTCTTGGTCATGTCGCGGTGCGGGATTTCGTTGGCTTTTTGAAATATGATGAGACGGAAGCGAACCCTCTGCGTGGCGCCGAAAAGGCTTACGCCTGGGGGCGGTCGCAAACTGGGCGGTGTTTGCGGGATTTCATTTATCGCGGGTTTAACGCGGACGCGCGGGGGCGGCGGGTTTTCGATGGGGCGATGCCGCATGTGGCGGGGGCGGGACGGAAATGGATGAACCATCGGTTCGCCAGTCCGGTGGTGTCGGGCGGGCAGCAATACGAGGATCATTTCAATATCGCGGATAGTTTTCCGTTCTCCTATGCGATGTCGACCGATCATTTGACCGGGAAGCGCGATGCGATTTTGAAACGTCCGGAGACCGATCCGCTGGTGTTTCATACGCAGACATCGACGGAGTATTGGGCGCGGCGGGGATCGCTGGTGCATACCGATACTCAGGGTAATGATTTGGCGCAGCCGGAGACGGCGCGGGTGTATTGCTGGTCCAGTTCGCAGCACTCCGCCAACCCGTTACTGCGCGGACCGGAGCGGGGGATTGGGCGGCATTATTCGAACAATGTGCACACCTCGCCGTTCTTTCGCGCGATGCTGGATGCGATGGACGCATGGGCTTCTTCGGGCACGCGGCCGCCGGATAGTCTGGTGCCGCTGCGGGCGGATGGCACGCTGGTGGATTATGCCACGTGGCGGCGGCAATTTCCGGTGATCCCGGGGGTGATGACTTTGGCGGGTCCGAACGCCCTGCCGCTGTTGGATTTCGGTCCGGAGGCGGAACGGGGGATTTTGACCGAGCCGCCCCGGATCGTGCCGGGTCGTAACGATCCGAGTGGGCCGGGGATGTCGTATACGGTTCTGGTGCCCTCGGTTGATCGGGATGGCAACGATCGTCCGGGGGTGCGGGCGCCGATGGTGGCGGTGCCTCTTGGGACCTATACCGGGTGGAATCCGCGGTCACATGGGCATGGGCACGGCGCGCAGTGGAATTTCGAGGGGAGTTATGTGCCGTTTCCCGAGACGCTGGCGGAGCAGGCGGCGACGGGCGATCCGCGGCGGTCGATCACGGAGCGGTATGGCAGCGCCGAGGCCTATGCGGCGGCGATTCGGGAGGCGGCGCTGGATCTGGTCCGGCGCGGGTTGATGCTGGCGGAGGACGTCGAACGGTGCGTGGCGATGGCCGCCGATTGGGGGCGGCCGCGCCACGCGACACGTTTGTGATCAGAAGGGCGCGATGGCCGCCGATTGGGAGCGGCCGCGCCACGCGACACGTTTGTGATCAGAAGGGGATATCGTCGTCCAGATCGCCGCCGCTTTTCGGCGCATCCCAGGATGGGGCGGCGCCGGCCTTCGCCGATGGGGCGCGTGCCGGGGCGCGGGATGTGGGCGCGGACGGTTCGGAACCGCCGCCGAAGCCGCCTTCCCCGCCGCCGCCGGCCCTTGTGTCCAGCATCGTCAGGGTGCCGTTGAAGTTTTGCAGCACGACCTCGGTCGTGAAGCGTTCCTGCCCGGCCTGATCGGTCCATTTGCGGGTTTGCAGCGATCCCTCGACATAGATTTTAGCGCCTTTTTTCAGGAAGCGCTCGGCGACATCGGCCAGACGCTCGTTGAAAATGACGACGCGGTGCCATTCGGTGCGCTCCTTGCGCTCCCCCGAGGCTTTGTCGTTCCAGGTCTCGCTGGTGGCGAGGGCCAGATTGACGATTTTACCGCCGCTTTGGGTATTGCGGATCTCGGGGTCGCGCCCCAGATTTCCGACCAGGATTACTTTGTTGACGCTGCCAGCCATCTTGCGGCTCCCTTCATGCTTCGCGGAGGCTTAGAGTAAGGCCCAAGGGTTAACAACCCGTGAGCGCGCGTTGCGGTGCGCGAGGAACATCTATAGAACAAATTGAATCGCGGGAACAGGGGTCGCTGGACGAATGGCCGGACATATCGTGGTGCGCGGCGCGCGCGAGCATAATCTGAAGAACATCGACGTTTCCATTCCTCGCGACTCGCTGACGGTGATCACCGGCTTGTCCGGATCGGGGAAGTCGTCGCTGGCGTTCGATACGATTTATGCCGAGGGGCAGCGGCGTTATGTCGAATCGCTGTCGGCTTACGCGCGGCAGTTCCTGGAATTGATGGGCAAACCCGACGTCGACAGCATCGAGGGGCTGTCGCCGGCGATTTCGATTGAGCAAAAGACGACGTCGCGCAACCCGCGGTCGACGGTGGGGACGGTGACGGAAATTCATGACTATATGCGGCTGCTGTGGGCGCGTGTGGGGGTGCCGTATTCGCCGGCGACGGGATTGCCGATCGAGGCGCAGACCGTTTCGCAGATGACGGATCGGGTGCTGGCGATGAAAGAGGGCACGCGGCTGTTGCTGCTGGCGCCCGTTGTGCGTGATCGCAAGGGCGAATATCGCAAGGAGCTGGCGGAATTGCAGCGCCGCGGCTTCACGCGCGTCAAAGTCGACGGCACGCTGTATGACATTGGCGAAGTGCCCGCGCTGAAGAAAAACATTCGCCATGAGATTGAGGCGGTGGTGGATCGCATCGTGGTGCGCGATGGTGTCGCGTCACGGTTGGCCGATAGTTTTGAGACGGCGTTATCGTTATCAGAAGGCATCGTTTACGCGGAGGACGCCGAGAGCGGGCATCGGACGGTATTTTCCTCGAAATTCGCCTGTCCGGTTTCGGGGTTTACGCTGGAGGAAATCGAACCGCGGCTGTTCAGTTTCAACTCGCCGCATGGGGCGTGTCCGGCGTGCGACGGGTTGGGGGTGGAGAATTTCTTCGATCCCGATTTGAT
>JAYVXQ010000214.1:0-5326 GCA_043785025.1 Acetobacteraceae bacterium | reverse complement strand
ATTTGGCCGCGGTCGCGAGCGCTTCGCCCGCCGATGACAACGCCATCGCGGCTTTCTGGAATCCGGCGGTGTCGGACCAGACTTCCGGCAACGCCGCGGTCTTGCCCTTATCGCTGCCCGCCGGGAACAAGCTCGGCATCAGCGCGCCAAAGCGTTGGATCGCCTTGCCCGCGTTTTCCAATTTCTTGACATCGCCATTGGCCGCGACCACGGCGTTGACGCCGCTGAACGTGCCAGCCAGCAGATCCAAAGCGGTTTGCCGTGTCTGGATCGGATCGATCCCCTGAGCCTGAACAGGCCCGCCTGCCAACCCCACGACGGTCAACCCGACGACCGCCATCATCGTGAATTTTCTTACCATTTGTCAGCCTTCCCTTGAACTCCGTCGACTATCATTCACGCCTTTCCCGAATGCGGCAACCGGTCATCGGACCATCGCCGAACCGCGTCCAGCGGTGTAACCTTCCGGCTCGGAAGAGGCCACCAAAAGGAAGACGGCTATGTCCGCGATTTATTCCATCGCCGTGTTCTGTGGATCCCGTTCCGGCAACGATCCGGCTTACGCGGTGGCGGCGCGAGCGCTCGGGACCGGCCTCGCGGACGCCGGGATCCGTCTGGTGTATGGTGCAGGCCGTTACGGAATGATGGGGGCGATGGCCGACGCGGCATTGGCCGCCGGTGGCCGAGTTCTTGGCGTCATCCCGGACTTCTTGATGAAGTGGGAAGTCGCGCATCCTGGTCTGACCCGGCTGGAAATCACCGACAGCATGCACAGCCGCAAACGCCGCATGGGCGAGGAAGCCGATGCGTTCGTCACCCTGCCGGGCGGCATCGGCACGTTGGATGAAACGATCGAGGTTCTTACCTGGCGGCAACTGCGGCTGCACGACAAGCCGATCTATATCTGCGACGTCGCGGGCTCCGCCGGGTTCTTCGTCGCGGCGATCGATGAGATGATCGCGCGCGGCTTCATGGGCCCGGAGGCGCAAGCGTGGTTTCGGGTGGTGGACGGCGTTCCAGCGCTTTTGGCGCTGTTACGGAACGAGTCGGCCGGGCGCGGTTTCGCGGGGGCGCGGGTGTGAGCGGGCGCGGGTGTGAGCGGGCGCGGGGATCAGTCATGACCGGTCACCGTTTCGGTGATCGGGCTTAATAAACGGCGTGATCGGCGCCGCCGCCGCGAGGCATGCCGGACGCGCTGGATTTGCTCGTGGCCCGTGATCCATCATTCCTGTTCTGTTGATGTCGCGGGACCGGCGCCCGGCATTCCGGACCTTCGTCGGCGGAGCGGATTCACGCGCTGGAAACCCAGGCAGCGCAAAACCCAGTGCGTCTGGTTCTCGGCCTCATTCGCGTTATCATGACCGCCATGTTCATCGTGCTCGTTGAGTTGGCGATGATGCAACCGCCGGAAGCATCGCATGCCGTGGCGCATAAAAAAATGGAGAAGCAGATTTTGATGGACCGACACGGGTTCGGGGCGCGACGGACGCTGCTGATGCTTGGAATACTGAGTTGCGTGGCGCTGGCGGCCTGCGGCCGGCGGCGGAAGACCGATCAGGTCACGCCCATGCAGCGGATCAACGTGGCGCGGGCGGCGGAGGCTTCGGGCGATCTTGGCCTCGCGCGGGTGATGTACGCCGCGACGCTGGAGGTCACGCGCGACCGGGAGATTGAACTACAGGCGGCGGATGGACTGGCCCGGGTTGGCGATCCCGCCTCGGCGTTGGCGGCTTTGGATGCGATCCTCGCCCGTTCCCCCAACGATCTGGACACAAGACGGCGCGCTGGTTCGTTGCGCGTTTCAAACGGGCAACCGGAGGATGGCGCGCGAGACCTTCGCCTTGTCCTGGCGGCACGTCCGAATGACGATACCTCCCGCCTCAATCTGGGGGTGGCGCTGGACATGATGGGCCGCCACGCGGAGGCGCAGCCGCTGTATCGCGCGGTGCTGGCGCGATCACCCGGAGACGTGGACGCGGCGAATGATTTGGCTCTGTCGCTGATGCTCTCGGGCCAGCGCTATGCCGCGCGCGCGGTGCTGGCGCCGTTTCTGGGCCGCGCGGACCTCGACCCCAGGATGCGCGCGACAGTCAACCTGGTGGAGAGTGAGCGGGCGGCGGGAACGTCCTCGGGCCCGATACCGCTTTACCCGGCCTCGCGGTGAGTCGCCTTTAGCGGCTCGTCGCCGGCAATCCCGCGCGGCGCGCCTGGCGGCGGCGGGCCAGCCCCAGGAGTGTGAAGCTGACACCCAGAACGGCCAGCGACGCGGGCTCCGGCGCCGCGACCTCAGTCAGCGTCAAGGCGAAACCGTTCGTGGCGATCGCGGTTGGACCGGATGGCGTTTGCGCCTGGTATTGACTGGTGACCGCCAACGTCTTGATGGGCGGCGTCGTCACGGTTGGTGTCGGGCCATTGTTGAAAATCGAAATGCCCACGAACGTGTTCGGATTGGTTGAGATTTCGATCAGCGGCAGCGGCGTTCCGTTGAGGGACGCCAAATAGACGCTGAACGGTGGAGCGGTGAGATGCGTGATCGAAACTGTTAACTCGTGGTGCGGGTCGAGCCCGGGCAAAGCCGAGCCGATCAGCGGCAACGGAATGGAGATCGTGGGATTGCGCGTGGTGGTCGTGTCAATCGCATTGCTGATGATAACGGCGGCGGCGGCCATGGGCGGCGCGGCCGCCATCGCGCCGAGCGGCACTCCCAGGAAAAGCGCCAATCGCGCGTATCGCTGGATAACCATGATATTGGTTCCTATACTGAAATAGAATCGAACGTCGCGACGGTGCCCCGGCCAATAAGCAGAATGACGGCTATTCGGAGTTTCGCAACCGGTTTTCGGCGAAAATAACGATTAATTTGGAATATTCCTGATATTGATTTCATGAGCGCGATTAAAATCACAATAAAAACCAAATTCTTATTTAATTGGTCGCAACTGCCCAGGTGGTCGATCGTTAACCCGCGCTTGACACGCGACTCGGGGCACGATTCAAGCTTCCCATGTCGCCGCCACAACAACCTGATTCGCTTCAAGACGCTGCTTCGATCTCAAACGTCGTCACGCGTCTTGAAGCGTTAATCGTGGCGCTTCAGGTGCAAATCTCCGAACAGCAGACCCAGATCGCGGCGTTACAGGCCCGCAACGCCGAACTGGAACGCCGGCTCGGGTTGAACAGCGGCAACAGCGGCAAGCCACCGTCCAGTGACGGGCTGAAGAAGAAACCCGCTCGCACCAGCAGCCTGCGGGAAAGATCCAGCAAGAAGCCCGGCGGACAGAAAGGCCATCCTGGCAAGACGCTGAGCCGGACAGAAAACCCCGATGTCATCATCAATCATTTCCCCGAGACCTGCGCGGGATGCGGTGGCGCCCTGACCGGAATAACGGCCACGGGCCATACCGCGCGGCAGGTGTTCGATCTTCCCGAACCTCAGCCCTTGATTGTCACGGAACATGGCGCGTTTGCCCGCGGTTGCGGGAAGTGCGGCGCGGAGACGCGCGCGGGCTTTCCCGAAGACGTAACGGCGCCTGTGCAATATGGCGCCCGCCTCGCCGCGGTCATTGTATACCTGCTGCACTATCAGTTGCTGCCCGAGAAGCGTCTGGCCGCGTTGATGGCCGATTTGTTCGGTATTCATCTGGTGACCGCGACGATCGCCGCCATGAGTCGGAGTTGCGCCGCGCGATTCAAGGGTTTCGCCGCCGCCGTGCGCGATCATGTGGCGGCGGCACCGGTCAAACATATGGACGAGACAGGCTTCCGGATCGGTGGCAAGACACAATGGCTGCATATCGCATCGACGATCTGGCTGACATTTTACCGGACCTCTCCGAAAAGGGGCTGCCTGCTGGAAAATGTCCTGGGGATCGTCGTCCACGACCATTGGAAACCGTATTACACCCTGAAAGGCGTATTGCACGCGTTATGCAACGCACACCATCTGCGCGAACTTCAGGCACTGATCGAAATAGAGAAGGAAGACTGGGCGCATCGAATGCAACGTTTGTTACGCCGGGCCTGTCATGCGGCCAACCTCGCGCGTGAACAGGGAGTGACGTTGTCACCCGGTCTCAACGCGTTGATTGAACGATGTTATGACGCGATCCTGACGGAAGGTTTCACTTTCCATGAAGCACAGCCCGCTTTGGTCTCGACCGCCAGGAAGCGGCTCGGCCGGGTGCCGCGCCGGACCGGCCACAATCTTCTGCTTCGTCTGCGTATCCGCCGGCTGGATGTGTTGCGCTTTCTGACTGATCCAACGGTGCCGTTCACCAACAATCTGGCGGAACAGGATGGGCGAATGATGAAATCGCGCCAGAAGATTTCCGGTGGATTCAGATCAGTTGAAGGCGCGGAGGACTTCGCCGTGATCAGATCCCTGCTGTCGACGGCACGAAAGCAGGGGTGGGATATTCTACGGGCACTGGCCAGCCGATCGGATCGGCTGATCGACGAACTTCAGATCGTCTGACCCGGCCGCCTACCTGGGCAGTTACGGTTGAAGCAACGAAAATGGCCAAACCGCCCTTGATTTTATTTATTGATATCTGCGATGGACTGGATTGATTAGCATCACTCGATCATGGTCGGAGTCTCAGGGGGGGTGATGCTCAAAGCTGTTATCTTTGCATATCTCTTCATAGGCTTGCGTAGCAGCGGTGTTTATTTATCTGGATCGGAAACAGAATGGCTCGATTATTTACAAGCTGTGGCGTTGGTATGGAAAGTCCGGCTTGATAGCCTTCAACGGCAGAATGTATTTAATCTTCAAGATACGAATGTCCAGTCGCAACTAATTTTAACCGGAATGGTACCAAAACAGGATAACTCAATGGCGTCGAAACGCATGGGACTTATAATTACAACATCGATCATAATAGCTGGTACCGCGATCTTCAGCGGACTTTTTTTCGGACTGCGGTGGCAAATCAGTGCCTCATCACATAGCGTTTATCGACTCGATCGGTGGACTGGCGAAATCGTTGAATGTTACGTTCCGCAAGACTTGAAGGAGTTAGGATATCCAATTGACGTGAGTCTACGTTATCATTGCCAATCTCTATCCGTTGATTATGCCGATCGAAAAAAACTTCCCACTGTCGAGCAAATTTTAGGTCCGTCGCCGATTAGGTAATTCTGAAAAATTACCGGATCATTGATAGTTTACGTTCGGGCGTTGACTGGGGGTAAACCGGGGGACACTTAAGCCCCCGGTTCATAAGAACTCTTACGCCTGCGCTTTATGCGCCACGCCTTTCTCAGCCATCAGGGTCTCGAGTTCACCGGACTGGAACATCTCCGTCACGATATCGCAGCCGCCGAC
>JAYVXQ010000213.1:0-5347 GCA_043785025.1 Acetobacteraceae bacterium | reverse complement strand
TCCCGGCCAGGGGCCTCGGGGCGGGACGCCCCGGATCTCTCCCACGCGCGCC
Source organism: Acetobacteraceae bacterium (assembly GCA_043785025.1). GTDB lineage: Bacteria > Pseudomonadota > Alphaproteobacteria > Acetobacterales > Acetobacteraceae > Rhodopila. The sequence continues at coordinate 5,295 of JAYVXQ010000213.1, read as the reverse complement.
TCGCTTTGACCGCGCGCGCCTGGGCCGCCATGCTCGGGGTTCGCTGATCCAGGACCCCTCATGATCCGCCTTCTGTTGTTGTCTTTGCTCGTCCTCGCCCCGCTCGCTTCGCAGGCGCAAACCCTGCGCATCGCCTTGCGGGAAGACCCCGATCAACTCGATCCGACTTTGGCCCGATCGTATGTGGGCCGCATCGTTTTCGCCGGCCTGTGCGACAAATTATTCGACCTCAATGAAAAGTTGGAAATCGTTCCGCAACTCGCCCTCAGCCACGAATGGACCGATCCGGTCACGCTGATCCTGCGGCTGCGTCCCAACGTCACCTTCCACAACGGCGAGCCGGTCGACGCCGCCGCCGTCAAATTCACCCTGGAACGGCATCTGACGCTGGCCGGCAGTTTCCGCCGCGGCGAAATCGCCTCGATGGACCACGCCGAGGTGATCGACCCCACCACCATCAGGATCGTGCTGAAATCTCCCTCGGCGCCGTTCCTCACGCAACTCACCGACCGCGCCGGCATGATCCTGCCGCCCAAAGCGACCGAGGCCGCGGGCAAGGATTTCTCCCGCGCGCCGGTTTGCTCCGGGCCGTTCAAATTCAGCGAACGCGTGGCGCAGGACCGCATCGTCCTCGACCGCTATCCCGGCTATTGGGACGCCGGTAAAATTCATTTCGACAAAGTGATTTATCAACCGATGCCGGAATCCGCCGTGCTGCTGGCCAATCTGCGCAGCGGGGCGATCGACATCGCCGAGCGCGTGCTGCCCACCGATGTCGCGCAGGTGAAAGCCGATCCGAAACTGCGCATCGTCACCGCGCCCGCTTTGCGTTACGACGGCATCACGTTCAACCTCGGCAACGGTGACAAATCGAAGTCCCCGATTGGCCAGAATAAACTGTTACGCCAGGCCTTCGACGCCGCTTTGGATCGCCAGGCTTTGGTCGATGTCGTCTTCGGCGGCATGTACACCCCGACCGCGCAGGCCATTCCCGCCGCCTCGCCGTACTACATCGCCGCCCTCCCGGCGCCACCCCGGGATCTGGCGAAAGCCAAAGCGCTGATTAAGGAATCCGGCGTCAAAACCCCGATCCCGGTGCAGATGAACGTCCCCAACACCGCCGAAAACGCGCAGGTGGCCGAGGTCATTCAATCCATGGTGAAAGAGGCGGGATTCGCGCTGAAAATCGACCTGATCGAATTCGCCGCCTCGCTGCAGGCCGCCACCCGCGGCGAGTTCGAATCGTATTTGATCGGCTGGTCTGGGCGCGCCGATCCCGACGGCAATCTGTATCAGTTCCTCGTCACTGGCATCGGCCAGAACGATGGCCGTTACAGTAACAAAACCGTCGACGACGCGCTGAACGCGGCACGCCAGTCGCTCGATCCGCCAACGCGGCGCGGCTTTTATGAAACCGCCTTGCGCCAGGTGAACGAGGATCATCCGCTGCTGTATCTCTGGGCTCCCGTGAATATCGTCGGCATGTCGGCGAAACTGTCGGGATACCGCCACGTGCCCGACGGCATGATCCGCCTACAGGGTCTCGCGAAGTCCCAATAAATGCAAAGCAGCCTCGGCGTCCGCATCGCGCAGATCATTCCGACCCTGATCCTGGTCAGCGTGCTGGTGTTCTGCCTGCAACAATTAATGCCAGGCGATCCCGCGATGGTGCTGGCGGGGGAGGAGAGGGGCGATCCCCAGGTGCTCGCGCAAATCCGCGCGGAACTCTGGCTCGATCGCTCGTTGCCGGTGCAATATTTTCATTGGATCGGCAACGTGCTGCACGGCGATCTCGGGTTTTCCTGGCGTATCCGCCAACCCGTCGCCAGCATGATCGCCACCAAACTGCCGGTCACCGCGCAATTGGGGTCCATGGCGTTCCTGTTCGCGGTCGCGATCGGCGTGCCCGCCGGGATCGTTTCGGCGGTCAATCGTAACGGAGTCTGGGATTACCTCGCCAACGCCATCGGCCTCGCGGGATTGTCGATGCCGACGTTCTGGTTGGGCATCATGCTGATCCTGCTGGTCTCCGTCTGGTTGGGCTGGCTGCCGCCCTCCGGCTACGTCCCGCTGACCGAGGACTGGCGCCAATCACTCGCCACCACGATCATGCCCGCCTTCGTCCTTGGCAATGCCATCGCCGCGATCCTGATGCGCCATACGCGGGCCGCGATGCTGACCGCGCTCGATCAGGATTACATCCGCACCGCCCGCGCCAAGGGCTTATGGGAAACCCGCGTCGTCCTGCGCCACGCGCTGCGCAACGCCCTCATCCCCGTGGTCACGTTGGGCGCCCTGGAACTCGGCACGTTGCTGTCCGGCGCGGTGCTGACCGAGCAGGTATTCTCCATCCCCGGCTTCGGCAAAATGATCGTCGACGCCGTGTTCAACCGCGATTACCCGGTGGTGCAGGGCGTCGTCCTGGTCACCGCCTTCTTGTACGTGATGCTGAACCTCGCCGCCGATATTTTGTACGTTGTCATCAACCCCAGACTGCGCGGCGCATGACCGACCGTTTCTACAGCCTGGCCCCCATTATCTTCGGCGTCCTGGCGCTGGTGTTGTGGGAGGCCGCCGTCCGCGCCTTCCACGTTCCCGTCTATCTGGTGCCCGGCCCGATCGCGGTGATCGCCGCGTTTTTCAGGGATCCCGTGGGTTTGTTGGGTTCGCTGGCCTCCACATTGCTGGTCACCTTCACCGCCCTGATCGCCGCCGCCGTATTGGGGGCGTCGATGGCGCTGCTGATGTCCGCCAGCCGCCTCGCCCAGGCCGCCATCCAGCCATGGGCGGTCATCCTGCAGGTGACGCCGATCGTCGCGATCGCGCCGCTGATCATCGTCTGGGTCGGCGATCCATTTGCCTCGCTGGTCGTGTGCGCCATGATCGTCGCGTTCTTTCCCGTCTTCGCCAACACCGCGACCGGCCTCGCCGCCGCCCCCGCTGATCTGGTGGATTTGTTCCACCTATACGGCGCCAACCGCTGGAAAACCTTGATGTTGCTGCGATTGCCCGCCGCTTTGCCGTATTTCCTGTCGGGCCTGCGCATCTCCGGCGGCCTCGCTTTGGTCGGCGCGGTGGTCGCCGAGTTCGTCGCGGGCTCCGGCGGCTTCGCCTCAGGCCTCGCCTACCGGATCCTGGAGGCGGGTTACCGGCTGGAAATCCCCCGCATGTTCGCGGCCTTGGTGCTGCTGTCGCTGACCGGCATCGCGATCAACACGGGCCTCGGCCTTGTCGAGCGCGCTGCGCTTCGCCGCGCCGGTGCCGCGTGAACCGCCTGCTGATCTTCGGCAACGGCTACACAGCCCATGCGGTGGCCGAGGCGGCGGGTGATGTCAACGTCGCTATCACTTCGCGCAATGCCACCGGCGCGCTGATCCCGTTCGCGGCCGCGGAGGACGCGATCGCCGCCGCCTCGCATATCCTGATCACCGCCGCGCCCACCGAGGACGGCGACCCCGTTTTCACCCGCTACGCCGCCGCCATCGCCGCCGCGCCATCGCTTCGCTGGATCGGCTATCTGTCCAGCACCGTCGTCTACGGCGATCGCGATGGCGGCTGGGTTGACGAGGACACGCCGCCGCGTCCTTCCCAACCCCGGGGCGAGCGCCGTCTGGCCGCCGAGAACGCCTGGCGCGGCATGGCGGACACGCGATCGGTCGATATTCTCCGCCTCGCCGGGATTTACGGGCCGGGACGATCCGCCTTCGACGACCTGCGCGCGGGGACGGCGCGGCGGATGATCAAGCCCGGCCATCAATTCGGCCGTATCCATCGCGACGACATCGGCCGCGCCGTCGCCACCGCCCTGCGCCAGGATCGCGACCCCGGCGCGCGGGTGCTGAACCTCGCCGACGATCACCCCTCGGAAAGCGCCGCGGTGGTCGAGGAAGCCGCCCGCCTGTTGGGCATTCACCCCCCGCCGCCGGTCGCTTACACCGACGCGCTTGCCGCGATGAGCCCGATGGCGCGCAGTTTCTGGGCTGAGAACCGCCGCGTCAGCAGCGAAAAAACCAAAGCCGCGCTGAACATCGCGTGGCTTTATCCCAGTTTCCGCGAGGGTCTCGTCGCCATTCTGGCGCGGGAATGATCGCCATTCTGGCGCGGGAATGATCGCCAATTTGGCGCGGGAAACGCCGCCATCCTGGCGCGAGAAGAGCCGCGATAAACACTCAACTCAACAGCGCGACCGTCCACAGCAACAGCGCCAGATCGTCCGGCCGAGACAGCCGGTGATCGCCGTCCTTGATCAGATGCAACTGCACGTCCTGTGTCACCAGCCGTTCGGCGGTGCGCAACGCCGTCTCCCACGGCACATCCGGATCGGCCTGACCGTGCAAAAGCCGCACTTTACAATCGATCAGGATCGGCCCGTCCAGCAGCAGATGCGATCGCCCATCCTCGATCAGCGCGCGGGTGATCGTCGCGGGATCGCCATACTGGCTCGGGATGCTCAGCGTGCCGTCGCGCATCAGCCGCGTCCGCTCCTCGAACGTCATCGCGTCCCACATCAGCCGCTCGGTGAAATCCGGCGCGGCGGCCACCCCGACCAGTGCCGCGATCCGCTCCGGCCGTTGCAGCGTCGCCAGCATCGCCAGCCACCCGCCCATCGAGGATCCGACCAGGATCAGCTTCCCCTCGGTCAGCTGGTCGATCACCGTCAGCACGTCCTCAGCCCATGCGCCGATCGTCCCACGCGAGAAATCCCCGCCGCTGGCGCCGTGCCCCTGGTAATCGAAACGCAGCATCGACTGCCCCCGCGCCGCGCAGAACGACGCCAGTTTCGTGGCCTTTTCCCCGTTCATGTCGCTGCGGAAACCGGGCAGGAAGACCACCATGGGTCCCTTGCCATCCAATCTCGACCACGCGAGCTCAATCCCATCCCCGCGATCGAGGCGTCCGGCGCGTTCCATATCTGACCCTCAGAGCGGCTTTCGTTCGCGCTGGCTCACGCGAACCGCTCCCCGTTATCGTTTGGCGCGCATGGCCCTCATGGATCACGCATTCGGCAATAAGTAAGATTTATCACCATTTCAGACGAACGTCGAACAGCCTGTGGTTGTAAAACGGGTGGGTTTCGCCGCAAACACGAAGCCTGATCCCTACACTGTCAGGCCAATAATTGCGTCCTGGGAATAACCCGGTAGCCGACGCTCAACTCGGACTCGATCCCCGCCAGCAACTCCGCCTGGGTTTCGGGATCGTGCCGGGCGCCATAGGCCTGTAACGACGACACCGAGCCCAAAACCCCCGCGATCGGTGTTTTCAGATCATGCGACAGCGAGGCCAGCATGGTCG
>JAYVXQ010000212.1:0-5359 GCA_043785025.1 Acetobacteraceae bacterium | reverse complement strand
CAGGAAACCATTTTGCAGGCGATCACCAGCGAATTGGTCGAGGCGGTGCTGGACGGGCTGATGGCGACCATCACCCTGATTGTCATGCTGCTGCTTGCGCCCGATCTGGCGCTGGTGGCGGTGGCCGGGGCGATGGTCTATGGCCTGTTGCGATGGGTCATTATAATCGTGGGTGGCCGGACGGGGGAGCGGGCCGGAGCCGGACTTACTTTTTCAAACTGAGACACTACCCGCCGCCGTGAAGCATGGCATCGCCGCACCGGCCGTGCCAGCATGAGGTATTATGAACCATGAGCGCGATCCCCTCGCCGTGTGCCGGCGGCTTTACGCCAAGATTATCAGTATCCGCGTCCCCGGTCATACCGCGCGGGTCGAGGCGGCGTTCGCACAGGTCCCGCGCGAGGCGTTTTTGGGTCCGCCGCCCTGGTCGATCGGCAATGGCGGCGCGGCGAACTGGCACGATATCAGCGAGCCCGCCGCGCTGTATCAGGATGTGCTGGTGGCGATGAACAAGGCGAAGGGGATCAATAACGGACAGCCGTCCTTGCATGCGCGGTGCATCAGCGCGTTGCGGCCGCGGGCCAGCGACGACGTGCTGCATGTGGGGGCGGGTGCGGGCTATTACACGGCGATTCTGGCGCGGCTGGCGGCCAGCGTGGTCGGATATGAGATCGAGCCGGACCTCGCGAAACGGGCCGCCACGAATCTGCTGCCGTGGCCGAACGCGCGGATATGTCCGGACACCGGCGTCGGCCGGCCCTTGCCGCCGGTGGATGCGATTTATGTCAGCGCGGGGGTGACCGCGCCCGACCCGCATTGGCTGGATGCGTTGCGTCCCGGCGGACGGCTGTTATTTCCGCTGACCGGGGATGAGCGGTTGGGCGGGATGCTGCTGGTCACGCGGCGCGCCCGCGGGTTCGCCGCCACCATTTTATGCGAGTGCGGGTTCATCGACTGCGTGGGCATGCGCGATCCCGTCACCGCCCGCCGGCTGACGGCGGTGTTTCGCGCCGGGGGGGCGGAGACCGTGCGCTCATTGAGCCGAACCGCGCCGCACGGGGCGACCGTGTGGTTCAGGGGCGATGGCTGGTATCTGTCGACGCGGCCTGTCTGATGGGTGAAGGCGTTTACGAGGTGACCGTGCCGCTGCTGCGGGCGGAGCTGGAACCGCCGCCCCCGGTTCGCGCGCGGCGGTTGAAGCGGCATCTGATCGCCGCCTTGCGCGCGTTGCGGGTCGCGCGGAGGCCCGATCGGCTTATTCAAAAAACCTCCCCCGAGCCGCGCGGTTTCGCCGCCGCGGTGGTCGCGTTGGGCTGTGCCACCTGCCAGGGTCATTGCTGCATGGGCGGCGGCGAGCACGCTTATATCGACGAGCGGACCATGGCCCGCGTGCGGCGGGATCATCCGGATCTGGATGCGCGTGGGATCATCCGGCTGTTCCTCGATCGGCTCGCTCCGGCATCGTATCGAGGATCGTGCCTGTTTCACGGTCCCGCGGGATGCACTTTGGGCCGGGGTTTGCGGGCGAACCTGTGCGACTCGTTTTATTGCAATGGTTTGCGGGATTTTTTGCGGGTTAGTCCGGAGTCCGCCGCGGTGCGCGTGATCGCCGCGGGCGATGGCGTGACCCGGCAATCGGGCGTCATACGGCCGGACAGCCGCTCGCCGCCGGGACCGTGATCTGGGCGCGTTTGGCGCCCGTGATGGCGGCTGACGCGGGTCGTGTCTCAGTTTGAAGTCCGGCTCCGGCCCGCTCCCCCGGCCGGCCACCGACTGTCATTATAATCGTGGGTCGCCGGGCGGGGGAGCGGGCCGGAGCCGGACTTACTTTTTCAAACTGAGACACGACCCTGACGCGCGACGCACTTGACTTTTTCGTCTCATGTTCCGATACGAGGCGCGTTCCGGGCTGACGTGCGCGCGTGGCCTCGTCATGTACCCCGGTTGCCACGGTGCTCTCCGTGGCCATGCAACGACTGGATCCAATTTGACTGATACTGATCCCGCCCAGATGGAGCAGGAAGCAGACCTGGCACACCCGGCCGAGGCCGCGCCTGGTCACGAGCCTCAATCCGGCGCGCCGCCATCCCTGGGCGTGCCGCCGGATGAGCCGGTCCACGACGATGCGCTGTCGGTGTCCGAAGAGGACCTCCAGGGGGGGGGCGGCGACGAGGACGACGGTGGCGACGACGATGAGGATGAGGTCGACGCCGCCTATGCCGCGCATCTCGCCGCGGACGAGGAGCAGGCGCGCGCCACCTTCGCCGATCTCGGGTTGTCCGAGCCCGTGTTACGGGCGATCAATGAAAAAGGCTACCGGCATCCGACCCCGATTCAGGAACAGGCGATTCCGGTCATCTTGATGACGCGCGACGTGTTGGGGGTGGCGCAGACCGGCACCGGCAAGACGGCGAGTTTCACGCTGCCGATGCTGGATATTCTGTCGGGCTCGCGGGCGCGCGCGCGGATGCCGCGCAGTCTGATCCTGGAGCCGACGCGGGAGTTGGCTTTGCAGGTCGCGGAAAACTTCGTCGAATACGGCAAATATCTGAAGCTGACCCACGCGCTGATCATCGGCGGCGAAAGCATGTCGGATCAGCGGGCGGTGCTGGACAAGGGCGTCGACGTGCTGATCGCGACCCCCGGCCGGCTGATCGACATGTTCGACCGCGGCACGATCCTGCTGACCGACACAAGGATCCTGGTCATCGATGAGGCCGACCGCATGCTGGACATGGGGTTCATTCCCGATGTCGAGCGCATTGTCTCCATGTTGCCGGCGACGCGGCAGACACTGTTTTTCTCGGCGACCATGGGGCCGGAGATCCGCCGTCTGGCCGACGCGTTCCTGCAAAATCCCAAGGAGATCACTGTCTCCCGTCCCGCGAGCGTCGCGCCGACGATTACCGAGGGTTTGGCGCTGGTCGCTGAGCACGATAAGCGGGAAGCCTTGCGGCGGTTGATTCGGACACAGAACGTTCAGAACGCGTTGATTTTTTGCAACCGCAAGCGCGATGTCGATATTCTGCATAAATCGCTGGTGCGGCATAAATTCGACGCCGGGGCGCTGCATGGCGACATGGCGCAAAGCGTGCGCTTCACGACGCTGGAGAAATTCAAGGCCAACGAGCTGCGTCTGCTGGTGTGCAGCGACGTCGCCGCGCGCGGGCTGGATATCGGCGGGCTGTCGCATGTCTTCAATTTTGACGTCCCGCATCACGCCGAGGATTACGTTCACCGCATCGGGCGCACCGGGCGCGCCGGTCTTGAAGGCCATGCGTTCACCATTGCCATGCCCGAGGATCGGCAGGCTGTCGCGGCGATCGAGAAACTGACCGGGCACGCGATTCCGCCGATGATCGTCGAGGGGCTCGACCCCGTCGACTGGGCGGATTCGGATGGACGCAAGCGTCGCGGCCGCAAACCCGCGGTGGCGAAGGCTCCCGTGGCCAAGACTCCCGTGGCGAAGGCGTTGGGCGCGAAATCCGCGGGTGGCGGCGATGCGCCGGCGAAAGAGTCTGGGCGGCGGGCACCGCGGCCGAAACGGAGCGAGGCGCCTTCCGTCCAGGTGGCTGAGGCGATCGTTGCGATGCCGGATGTGATGCCGGAACCTGTCGTTTCGCCGATCCAGCGTGAGCCCGCGGCGCGGATGCGGCCGTCGCGTGATGAACCGCGCCGGGAGGCTCCGGTTTCCCGTGAGCGGAAACCGGACGGGCGCGGGGATGATCGCCGTGACCGTTGGCGCCGGGATGAGGATCTCGGACCCTCGGTCGTTGGATTTGGCGCCGAGACGCCCGCGTTTATGATGGTGCGGCGGCGCCCCGCATTGACGCCCATGCCGGAGACCGACGCATGAACGACCAGCCCGCGAAACACGCCAGCCATTTCACCGCGTTCCAATGGGATGACGCGCTGCGGCTGGATGGCGAATTATCCGAGGATGAGCGCGCGATCCGCGATTCCGCGCGTGATTTTTGTCAGGAAAAACTGTTCCCCCGCGTTCTGATGGCCAACCGGTTGGAGATGTTCGACCGCGAGATCATGAACGAAATGGGTGAGATGGGGTTCCTCGGCGCCACACTCGACGGTTACGGCTGCGCGGGGGTGAATTACGTCAGCTATGGCCTGATCTCGCGCGAGGTGGAGCGGGTCGATTCCGGCTATCGCTCGGCGTTTTCCGTGCAGTCGTCGCTGGTGATGTTTCCGATCCATGAATTTGGTACGGAATCGCAACGGCAAAAATATCTGCCGAAGCTGCGGACCGGGGAGCATGTCGGATGTTTCGGTCTGACGGAGCCTGACGCGGGCTCGGATCCGGCGTCGATGCGCAGCAGGGCGAAGGCGGTCGATGGCGGGTTCCTGCTGAATGGATCGAAGACCTGGATCACCAACGCCCCGATCGCCGACACTCTGATCGTCTGGGCTAAGGACGACGCGGGCGACATTCGCGGCTTTATCCTGGAACGCGGCATGAAGGGCCTGACGCAACCGAAGATCGAGGGCAAATTTTCGCTGCGCGCCTCGGTCACCGGCATGATCATGATGCAGGATGTGTTCGTTCCGGCGGAGAATATGTTTCCCACCGTGAAGGGGCTGCGTGGTCCGTTCTCCTGCCTTAACAATGCCCGTTACGGCATCGCCTGGGGCGCGTTGGGCGCGGCGGAATTCTGCTGGCACGCGGCGCGGGATTACACGTTGCAGCGGATGATGTTCGGCCGTCCTTTGGCGGCGACGCAGTTGGTCCAGAAGAAGCTCGCGGACATGCAGACCGAGATCACTCTGGGCTTGCACGCGGTGCTGCGTCTGGGCCGGCTGATGGACGCGCACGACGCGGCACCGGAAATGATCAGTTTGCTGAAACGTAATAATTGCGGGAAATCACTGGATATCGCCCGTATGGCGCGCGATATGCACGGCGGCAATGGCATCGCCGATGAATATCATGTCATTCGCCATGTGATGAATTTGGAAACCGTCAACACCTATGAGGGCACGCACGACGTTCACGCGCTGATCCTCGGGCGGGCGCAGACCGGCATTTCCGCGTTTGGCGGCTGATCCTCGCCGGCGCCGTCCGGCGCGCGGACCCGGGGGCGCGTTGCCTGATGTGGCCGACATCGTCGTCGAGACGCTTGGCTCTGACGGGGACGGGATCGCCACGCATCCTGACGGTGGACGCCTGTATGTTCCTTTCACCGTGCCTGGCGATGTCGCGCGCGTGCGTCCGGCCTCCCGCCGCGGTGAAGGATGGGCGGCGGAGGTTGAGGACATTCTCGTTCCTGGTCCGGACCGGATCGCGGCGGCGTGTGAGCATTTTGGCGCGTGCGGCGGGTGCGTCGCGCAGCATTTGAATGAAACC
>JAYVXQ010000211.1:0-16498 GCA_043785025.1 Acetobacteraceae bacterium | reverse complement strand
TGTTGCGCGCGGTCAGCCATTTGCGGGATTCGGGGTTTTCGGAGTTTCGGCTGGATCTCAACGGCGGCGGGCTGCGGCACGCGTCCGACGCGTTGCGGGCGGAGATCGAAACGTTTCAGCGCGATGAGGCAACGCGGCCCGCGGCCGAACGGATCGTGTCGTTCAACGGTCCTTACGACCTCGATCAAATCCAGTCGCGGATGGCGCGGGTGGACTGGACGATCGTGCCGTCGGTCTGGTGGGAAATTTTTGGCCTGGTGATTTCCGAGGCCTGGATGTTTGGCCGTCCGGTGATTTGTTCGAATGTCGGCGGCATGGCCGAGCGGGTGCGCGACGAGGTCGATGGGCTCCATTTCGAGATGGGGGATGCGATGGCTCTGGCGGCGGCGATGAAGCGCGCGGCGACCGAGGATGGGTTGTGGGACCGGTTGCACGCGGCGGTCCCAACGCCGCCATCGCGGGCGGCGATGGCGGACGGGTTTTTGGCGGTTTACGGCGCGGGTTAGAGCGGTTTGTTTGGGCGGGCAGCTTTATCCGAACAGGGGTATCCACCGGCTCGGATGATGCTCTAGCTGGGGTCGGCGATGACGCCGGACACCGCGGCGATGCCCGCGCGGGCGGCGAGGTCGTCATTATCGGAACTGTCTCCGGTCACACCGACGCAGCCGATGATGGCGCCGTCTTTACGCACCAGCACGCCGCCCGCGACGGGGATCATCGCGCCACCGATCGCCCCGTTCACCGCGCCGACGAAATGCGGCCGCTCCACCGCGCGTAACCCAAGAGTTTTGGAGCCGGTGCCCATCGCGAGCGCGCCATAGGCCTTGCCATGCGCGATGTCGTAACGGCGAAGTGCTGTACCATCCTCGGCGCCATAGGCTTTGGGAACGCCGCGGGCGTCCAGCACGACGACCGCCATGGGGCTGTATTTATGCTCGCGCGAATGCGCCAAAGCGGCGGTGACGATGGTCTGGGCTTGCGCCAAAGTGATGTCGGTCATGCGGATGGTCCTTGAGGAAATTACAGGAATGCGCCGTCGGGGTCGCCGTTCAACAGGATTTTGCCGACGGATTCGAAATGCGCGTCGCGGGCCTGGATTTGTTGCGACAGCGTGTGCATGTCGCGGAACCGCCGCTCGAACGGGGTGCCTTTGAATATCGCGGAGACGCCGGCGGCCTTGTAAACGTAGTCGGCGGTTTCGATCGCCGCTTTAATCGCCTGCGCGCAGCCGAGGCGGACGCGGACGCGATCGGCGGTGGCGATCGGGGCGATGTCGTCGGCGTTGGTCCAGACGTCCCGCAGAATTTCGGTGAGGTAGGCGCGGCCCGCGCCAATCGCGGCTTCCCGGTGCGCGACGTCGGATTGGACCACGGCGCTGTCGGCCATGCGGATCAGGCCGCGCGGGGTTTTTTCTTTCGCCAGCGCGATGAAATCGTCGAGCATGGCGCGCGCGACACCCAAGGCCACGCCGGCGACGCCGACGGAATACAGGCCCTGCATGGTGAAGGCGTAAAGCGGGCCGGGATCGCGGCGGAGCGAGGGGTCTTCGCGCGTGCCGGTGAACTCCTCGGGGACGAACAGGTCGTCGAGGCGATAGCCCTCGGACGCGGTGCCGCGCATGCCCAACGTGTCCCAGTTCCGGATCGGGGTCATGTTATGTTTGGGGTATAGTAACGTTTTAACCGTTGGCTTACCGAACCGGTTGAGCCGGCGGGTTCCGTCGGGCTCGATCACGTTGACATGGGCGCCCATCCAGGTGGCCTGACGGCAGCCGCTGGCGAAATGCCACTCGCCGGTGACGCGGTAGCCGCCGGGGACGGCGGTACAGGTGTGTTGATTGGGCGGGCCCCAGGCGATCCAGCCGCGCGGGTCGTCGTAGATCGCGCGCGCCGCGCTGAGGGGAATGAACGGGGCGATCAACGCGGCGCTGTTGGCGACGAACAGGTTCCAGCCGACGGAGGCGTCGTGGCGGCTGATTTCCTCGATGACGTGGAGGTAGATCCAGGGTTGAACTTCGTCTCCGCCGGCGGATTTTGGCAGCAGCATTCTGGGCAAACGGGCGTCGATGATGTGTGCCAGCAGGGACGGTGGGATGTGTTGATCGCGTTCGATAATGTCGGCGGATTCAGCGATCATGCGGCCGAGGTCACGGGCTTTCGCGATGGGGTCAGTCGAATGGGTGATGCTGACATGGTTCATGGGACGATCCGTGCTGGCGTATGGCGCGAATTACCGCGCGGCCTGGGGGTTTGTCAAACCGGGCTTTGCCCCGGACCCCACCAAGAGGCTCTGCCTCTTGGATCTCCGCCAAGGGCGATAGCCCTTTGGTGGAGGTCCTGGGCAGCGCCCTGGTTCACACCCACCCCCCATGCTGATATCCACCCGAAATCCTCCGGAGCCTCCTGATGAAACCACGCCTCGTCCTCGCCTGCCTGATGCCCACCGACGTCAACACCCGCGCCCTGGCCGAGTTCGATACGCTGATCGTCACCGGCAAAGCCGACATGACCGGCCCTGAAATCACGCAAGCCGCCAACGCGCACCGCGCCGACGCCGTCATGTTCACCAACACGCTGCCACTCACCGCCGATGTCATCGCCGCCCTCCCCCCAACGGTGAAAGCCGGAGCCACCAGCAGCGTCGGTTTCGATCACATCGACGTCACGGCGGCGAAACAACGCGGCCTGATGGTCACCAATACGCCGGGCGTGCTCACCGAATGCACCGCCGATTTCACCTTCATGCTGCTGCTCGCCGCCGCCCGCCGCGGCGCGGAATATGACCGCATCATGCGTCAGGGCTGGGGCTACCGCATCGGCCAGGGCGATCTTCTCGGCGTCCGCGTCACCGGCAAAACCCTGGGCATTCTGGGGATGGGCCGCATCGGCCAGGCCGTCGCGCAACGTGCCCGCGGCTTCGACATGAAAATCGTCTACCACGCCCGCTCTCGCCTCCCACCGGAACAGGAAAACGGCGCGACCTTCTTCCCGAATTTCGAGGACATGCTGCCACACTGCGCCTTCCTGTCGGTCCACGCCCCCTCGGGTCCCGCCACCGGCAAAATGATCAACGCCAAAACCCTCGCTTTGATGCCCGACGGCGCGATTTTCGTGAACGCCTCGCGCGGCGGCCTGGTCGACGAGGACGCGCTGCTCGCCGCTTTGACCTCCGGCAAACTCTTCGCCGCGGGTCTGGATGTTTTCCGCGAGGAGCCGAAATTCGATCAACGATTCGCCAACCTCACCAACGTGATCCTCGCCCCGCATGTCGGCAGCGCCTCACGCGAAACCCGCAACGCCATGGGCTTCCGTGCCCTCGACAACATCGCCGCCGTGCTGCGCGGCGAGCCCGCCATCGACCCGCTCTGGAGCTGACACCATGCGCATCGCGATCGGCGGATTTCTGCACGAAAGTCATTCCTTCGCGCCCAGACCGACGACCTACCGTGATTTCGTCGAACCCGGCGGCTTCCCCCCGCTGTGTCACGGCCCCGCGTTGATCCCCGCTTTGCGTGGCACGTCTTTGCCATCCGCGGGCGCCATCGCCGTGCTGGAGGAATCGGGCGCCACGATCGTTCCGCTCGCGTGGGGTTTCGCCAACCCCGCCGGTCCCGTTGAGGACGAAGCTTTCGAACGGATCGTCGCGCTGAATTGCGCGTTGCTATCGATGGCTTTGGATGACGGCCCGCTCGACGGCGTCTATCTCGATCTGCACGGCGCGGCCCTCGCCGACAGTTTCCCCGACGCCGAGGGCGAGTTCCTCCGCCGCGTCCGCGCCATCATCGGACCGGCGCTGCCGCTGACGATCAGCCTCGACCCGCACGCCAACCTGACCGCGGCGATGGTGGATCGCGTTGACGCCGCCGTGCCGTTCCGGACCTATCCGCATGTGGACATGAAACACGCGGGCGCGGCCGCCGCCGCATTATTACTTAAACGCATCAACATCGCCTCCCCCTGGAAACGCGCCTTCCGCCAACTGGATTTCTGGATCCCGCTCGGCGCGCAATGCACGCTGATGGCGCCCATGCAACCGGTGATGACCGAACGCGCGCGCCTCGCCGCCGATGTCATCGAACTCGCGTTCTGCTTCGGCTTTCCCTATGCCGATTTCAAAGATTGCGGGCCCGCCATAGCCGCCTACGCCGAAACCCAGGCCGCCGCTGATACCGCCGCCGACGCCATGGTCGCAGCCGTCGCCGTCAAAGAATCCGAATTCACCCAGGACCTGCTGCAATCCGCGGCCGCGGTGGCCGAGGCGAAAACCCTCGCCGCATCGACCAACGGCCCAATCGTGATCGCCGACACCCAGGACAATCCTGGCGGCGGCGGCCACGGCGACACCACCGAATTGCTCGCGGAACTGGTGCGCCAGCGCGCCCAAAACGCTTTGGTCTGTCTGATCAACGACGCCGAGAGCGCCGCCGCCTGCCACGCCGCCGGCCTCAACGCCGAAATCTCCTTGAGCCTCGGCGGCAAATCCGACGGCATGCCGTATGATTGCGTCGCGCGCGTGGCCACGCTCACCGATGGCCGCTTCACCCTCACGGGTCCGATGGGTGCCGGCAATCCCGCCGATCTCGGCCCCTCCGCGCTGCTCGACATCGGCGGTGTGCAGGTGATCGTCGTCAGCCGCAAAATGCAGGCGCTGGATCAGGCGATCATTCGTCATTTCGGGATCGAACCGTCATCGCTGTCGATCCTGGCACTGAAATCCTCGGTGCATTTCCGTGCCGATTTCGGCCCGATCGCAGGCGCGGTTCTGATCGCCGTGGCGCCCGGACCGGTGGTGGCGGATCCGGCGACGCTGAATTTCCGGCATACAAGGGCGGAGGTCAGACGCAGACCGGCGCGGGCCTGAAAAGCCATCGGCCAGAGCGTACTTCAAGCAACGTCGTTAGCACGAAGATCATAGAGCCCAGGGAGGTCACGGAGGTTTGGGCCCGCGGCCGGCGGAATATTTATCAAATATTGTGAATTTAGCACACTCACTCACCCCCTCATCGTCGGACCCGTGGACCACTTACAAAACGGGCCCCGGCCGGAGGCCAAAACCTCCGTGACCTCAGCGATCTCCGCGCCCTCCGTGATTCTCTTAAAGCCCATCCACGTCCACCGGCCCATCCCAACCACCGAGCTCTCCCCCCAACCGGAAAACCCCTCTATACCCCCTCCAAACCTTCAAAGGACTCCCCACAATGCGTCCCTCTGGCCGCGCCGCCGACGCCCTGCGAACCGTCTCCCTCACCACCGGCTTCTCCCACCACGCCGAGGGCTCCTGCCTCATCAAAATGGGCGGCACCGAGGTGCTGTGCGCCGCCTCCGTCGAAACCCGCGTTCCCCCCTTCCTGCGCAACTCCGGCCTCGGCTGGGTCACCGCCGAATACGGCATGCTGCCGCGCGCCACCCACACCCGCGGCGACCGCGAGGCCGCGCGTGGCAAGCAATCCGGCCGCACCCAGGAAATCCAGCGCCTGATCGGCCGCTCCTTGCGCGCCGTCGTCGACCGCGCCGCGATGGGGGAGATGTCGATCACCGTCGATTGCGACGTCCTCAACGCCGACGGCGGCACGCGCTGCGCCTCGATCACCGGGGCCTGGGTTGCCCTTTCGCTCGCGTTCAAACATCTGATCAAGATGAACGTCATCAAGACCATGCCGCTGTTAGGCCAGGTCGCCGCCGTCTCCTGCGGGATCGTCGCGGGCACGCCGGTCCTCGACCTCGATTACGCGGAGGATTCGGGTGCCGACGCCGACGCCAATTTCGTCCTGACCGGCACCGGCGGATTGGTGGAAATCCAGGCCACGGCTGAGAAAACCGCGTTCTCAGAAGCCGAATTCAACCATCTGCTGCGCCTCGCGCGCACCGGCACCGATGCCTTGTTCGCCGCCCAACGCGCCGCGCTGGAGGGTTGATGGGCCGCAAGCTGCCACCCGGATCGAAACTCATTCTCGCCAGTCATAATCAGGGAAAACTGCGCGAGCTCGAGTATTTGTTGCAACCATTCCGGATCGAGATCGTTTCGGCGGGCGCGCTTGGCTTGCCGGAGCCCGAGGAAACCGCCCCCGACTTCGCCGGCAACGCCCGCATCAAAGCCGTCGCCGCGACCCAGGCCACGGGGATCCCCGCGTTCTCCGACGATTCCGGCTTCTGCGTCGCCGCTTTGAATGGGGAGCCCGGCGTGCTGTCCGCGCGTTGGTCTGGGCCAGGGAAAGACTTCGCCAAAGCCATGACATTAGTGCATGAAAAGGCCGGCGATGCCGAAGACAAGCGCGCCTGGTTCGTGGCGGCGCTGTGCCTCGCCTGGCCGGACGGTCATACCGAGACGTTTCTTGGCCGTGTCGATGGTAACATGGTCTGGCCGCCGCGCGGGGCGAAAGGGTTCGGCTACGATCCGATGTTCGTGCCCGACGGCGGTACCGAAACCTTCGGCGAAATGGGTGCCGAGGCGAAACACGCGATCAGCCACCGCGCCCGCGCCTTCGCCCAGGTCATCGCCGCGTGCTTCGGATGATCCTTATGCCTGCTGCTGGCGCTCCACCCCGCCGCCGCGGCGGAATTCGTTCGTGAGCCTCACTTCACCTTCGCCGGACCGGATACCGCGAAATTCGCGCTGATCTGGATCCACGGCACCTATGGAAGCGAGGAAAACGGCCCCCCGCCACCGCCCGATTTCGTCGCGCGGCGGGCCGCTGAAGGTCTCGATATCTGGTGCCTCAACCGCGCCCGCGCCGACGATCCGCTGGACCGCGGTGCCATGATGTTGCGAAAGGCGATCGAAAATCTCCATGCCCAGGGATAGGGTGGCGGGGCATTCGCGTGGTGCGTGGATCGCGTTGATGATTCTGGCGCATCCGGGCCTCGCGCAGGGCGTGGGCCGCTTTGGTGAGAATCTGTTGTCCATTTTTCAACCGGACGCACCCCATGGATATGCCAGCGTTTATGAGCCCGCGTTTGATGAACGATACGATCTAAAAATTATTTCGGTTCTTTATAGGACTCTGCCCGGAGACCCGCCAGGAGGGCGCCGCCCTCCTGGACCTCCCGCCAAAGGGCATGGCCCTTTGGGATCTATCGGTTTGACGCGGGAATGAACGGGGGGTAAAATCCCGGCGTTCTCTCCGGGCTGTTCACCTTCCATACCCGCGTCATTATTTCGATCTCAACAATAATTTTAACCACTTGCTAACCGGTCCAGGCGCGATATCCGTCCGCGATTTGAACCAAGGAGTTTTTTCATGACGATCCACGGACTGGTGGCGCGCGACCCCATGGCGCCCCAGGAACGCGGCGAGGCCGCCGATTTTGACCCGACCCTGTTAGAAACCCTGCGCGCCACGTTCGGCGCCGACGGCTTGCTGGAATTGATTGCGATCTTTGAAATCGACACACGCAACCGGCTACGCCGCCTCGCGGGGACTGAGCAGGATATTTTCACCCACATGCGCGACCTGCACACGTTGAAAGGCGCCGCCGCGACCGTCGGCTGCGCGGTGATCGCTGACCTCGCGTTGGGTCACGAGCAGGCCGCGCGCAAGGGTAAACGAGTCGAATCGCGGGACCTACGCGCGATCGAGGCGGCATTGGACCAGTATCTCGCCGCGATCCGCGCGCGTCGTCCCGGCGTCTCACAGCCCAGAGTCCGTGCCCGGCGGCCAATGCCGCATCGGCGATGAACGCCTCCCCCAACCGCGCGGTTGCCAGCACGGAGCGTGGCGCGCGGTTTCGTTTGCGGGCGGCGGCAAGCAAAGCCAGGACAGCAACACCGCGACAGCCCTCCTTCGCGCGCGGTCGATAGGGGACACAAACCAAACGTCTGCCCAGGGATTCCGCGACCCAATTGGAAACGACGGAGGATATCGCCGCGTATCTGGAAGCCGCGTTCCACGCGGGCGCCCCCTCCTTCATCAGCTATGCCCTGGGCGTCGTCGCGAGATCGAAGGGGATGACGGATCTCGCGCGGGATACCGGCCTGGGGCCGCAAAACCTTTACAAGGCGCTGTCGGCCGAGGGGCATCCGGACTTTACCACGATCCTGAACGTCCTGCACGCGTTGGGCTTGCGATTGACGGTCACCCCGGCGTGAATGCAGCCGGTGATCGGCTCATCAAGTCGCCGCCATCCGCTCCAGTCCACATCTTCGCGGGTGACGCAGCGCCGTTTCGAATTTAGAACAGTGGCAAGATCGCCGCGTGGGAAGTCATTGCAAATCCGCCTCGGTAACTCACGCCCGCGATTGTCACCCGTTCCCCCGGACAGCTCTCGCGCGCCAGCCCGTGACCCGTTGCCCGACGCTCGAACGAAAATAAACCCTGGGCCTGTCAATCGAATCCGGAATGAACGTCAATCGCGACCAGATCCTTCCGTCCTTTTGATCGGGGACATTATTTTCGATTTTACTATCGAACCAAAATTCCGGAAACCAATCTCATGCACCGGTCAAGCGACAGGCTTCAATGCAAAAACCGAAGTCCATGCCTTGCCAGTCCGGACCTCAGTCCCACAAATCCCTATCGTATCAACCCGGTCAACGGACTGGAGGGATCCGCCCCCATCCGCCGCGGCATCCGTCCCGCCAAATGCGACAACCGACCGGATTCAACCGCCAGTTTCATGGCCTTCGCCATCACCACCGGATCCCGCGCATGCGCGATCGCCGAGTTCACCAGCACCGCCGTGCACCCCAGCTCCATCGCGATCGCCGCGTCCGATGCCGTGCCGACACCCGCGTCCACCAGAAACGGAACGGTGATATGCTCCATCATCATGCTGATCATGGCCGGGTTCTGCACGCCAAGACCCGAGCCGATCGGCGCGCCCAAGGGCATGATCGCCACGCACCCCATGTCCTGCAGCCGCTTGCCGGCCAGAGGATCGTCGGCGCAATAGACCATCACCTCAAACCCATCCTTGATCAAAGCGGCCGCGGCCTCGAACGTGCCCTGCATGTCCGGATACAGCAAAGGCGGCGGTCCCAGAACCTCAAGCTTCACCAGGTTCCACCCTCCGGCCTCGCGCGCCAGACGCAGGGTCCGCACCGCCTCATTGGCCGTGAAGCAGCCCGCGGTATTGGGCAGGTACGTAAAACGTTTCGGATCGACGTAATCCTGCAACATTGGCGCCTTGGGATCCGACAGATTGACCCGGCGCACCGCGACCGTGACGATCTCCGCCCCGCTGGCGGCGATGGCGGCCCCGGTTTCCTCCAGGTCCTTATACCGGCCCGTGCCGACGATCAGGCGGGAGTGGAAGGTCCGGCCCGCGACGGTCCAGGTGTCTTCAGCGGTCGTGATCTGGTCCATCTTTACCCTCCACCGATGAAGTGAACGATTTCAAGCTGATCGCCGCTCGCCAAGGTGGTCTCGGCGTAGCGCGAGCGCGGCACGATTTCCTCGTTGCGCTCCACCGCGACCTTGCGCATGTCGAGCCCCAGTTCGGTCAACAAGCCCAGTACCGACAAGGGGCCGCGTTCCGGCGTGTCGAACTGGCGGCTCTCGCCATTCAGGGTCACGGTGACGACGTCTCTCATGGCGGCGATTATGGGCCCCACGCGAATTTGGGGCAATGCGCGCCGCGGTCAACGCCGTTGCGCGAAGAAGGCCCGCAACAGGCCCGCGGCCTCGGTTTCCCTGATACCGCCGATGATCTCGGGCCGGTGATGGCAGGACGCGGCGTCGAACACCCGCGCGTTATGCTCCACCCCACCGGATTTTGGGTCATAGGCACCGAAGATCAACCGCCGGACACGGAACAGGCTGATGGCATGGGCGCACATCGGGCAGGGTTCCAGCGTCACCACCAAATCGCAGTCCACCAAACGTGGTGTGCCAAGTGCCGCCGCCGCCGCGCGCAAGACCAGGATCTCGGCATGCGCGCTGGCGTCGTTGCGGGCTTCGACCTCGTTGCCCGCGGCCGCCAGCACCCGTCCCGCCGCGTCCACCACCACGGCGCCGACCGGGATTTCGCCCCGGTTGGCGGCGGCGCGGGCTTCGGCGAGGGCAAGCTCCATCATGCGCGTCCTCTTGCCCGTTCCCGCCGATGGGGTCTAGCAACCGCGCATGACCCGAAGACCCCTCATCGGCGTGACCCTGGATTCCGAGCAATCCGGCGGCTATTCGAAATACCCCTGGTATGCGCTGCGGCAAAACTACGCCGAGGCGATCGCCGCCGCGGGCGGATTGCCGGTGGCCGTCCCGCACGACGCGGCGCTGAACGGCGACTACCTCGATCACCTGTCGGCGCTGGTGGTGACGGGGGGGGCCTTCGACGTCGATCCCGCGATGTATGGCGATGGCGCGCGCCACGCGACCGTCACGATTAAGCAACAACGGACCGAGGCCGAATGCGCCCTGATCAAAGGCGCTTTGGCCCGGAACCAGCCGGTGCTCGGCATCTGCGGCGGCCAGCAATTGCTGGCGGTGGTGTTGGGCGGCGGGCTGATCCAGCACATCCCCGACGCGATCCCCCATGCCCTGGCCCATGAGCAGCCGAACCCGCGCCACGAACCCGGCCACGCGGTCGCGATCGTGGCGGATACGTTGCTGCACCGGATCACCGGCATGCGCGCGATGAACGTGAACTCGGCGCATCACCAGGCAGTCCGCCATCCCGGCCCGCACGCCATCGTCAACGCCGTGGCACCCGATGGCGTGATCGAGGGGATCGAGGACGCCCGGTACCGCTTCTGCCTCGGCGTGCAGTGGCACCCGGAGTATCGGATCGACCCCGGTGACCGGCTGATCTTCGATGCCCTGATCGCGGCGGCCGGGTCATGAGCGACACGGACACCCCCCCTCCCAAAGGCGACCGCCCAAAAGGAGACCGCATCGCCAAGTATCTGGCCCGCGCCGGGGTGGCCTCGCGCCGCGATTCCGAACGTTTGCTGACGGAAGGAAAAATCCGGCTGAACAACGTTACCGTCACCCATCCGGCGACCTTCGTGGTGGACGGCGACCTCGTGACCGTCGCGGGCAAGCTGGTGGAGCCGCCCGAGCGGACCCGGCTCTGGCGTTATCACAAGCCGGACGGGCTCGTGACCACGCATCGCGACCCCGAGGGGCGGCCGACCGTGTTCGACAAATTGCGCCACCAACTGCCGCGGGTGATCAGTGTGGGCCGGCTCGATCTGACCAGCGAAGGGCTGCTGCTGCTGACCAATGACGGGGCTTTGGCCCGGACTCTGGAGCTGCCCGCCACCGGCTGGATCCGGCGGTACCGGGTGCGGGTGCATGGCGAGGTGCAGCCGCCCGCGCTGAAAGCTTTGGAGCAGGGGGTGACCATCGACGGCACAAGCTACGCCCCGATCGAGGCGGGTCTGGACGCCAAAAAGGGCGAAAACGCCTGGTTGACCGTCAGCCTGCGCGAGGGCCGCAACCGTGAGATCCGCCGCGTCATGGCGCATCTCGGCCTGGACGTGACCCGGCTGATTCGCATCGCCTACGGCCCGTTCCAGTTGGGCACGCTGGAGCGCGGCGGGATCGAGGAAGTCGCGACAAGGGTGCTGCGGGAGCAGTTGCCGAAGGACCCCTCCGCCGCTGACGCCAAACCCCAACGCGGTGCCCGGCGGCGGTAGATGCGGATCGTCGCGGGCGCCTGGCGAGGCCGAACGCTGACCGCTCCCGTTGGGATCGAGACGCGGCCCACGGCGGATCGGGTGCGGCAGGCTCTGTTCGACATGCTGATGCATGCGCCTTATGCGGGCCGCGCGGTCATCACCGGCGCCGTTGTGCTCGACGTGTTCGCGGGCACCGGGGCGATGGGGTTGGAGGCGTTGTCGCGCAATGCCGCCTCCTGCGTCTTCGTCGAAAACGCGAAACCCGCGCTGACGGCATTGCGGGCCAATATCGCCGCGTGTGGGGGTCAGTCTCAATGCCGGGTGCTCGCGCTCGATGCGCTGGCTCTGCCGCGCGGGGACAAGGCCGGTCTGGTGTTTCTCGATCCGCCCTATGGCCGCGATCTGGTGGCGCGGGCGTTGACCCGGCTGCATGCCATGGGCTGGATTGGCGCGGGGAGCCTGATCGTCGCGGAGATGGGGCGGGATGAGGCGCCGCTGGCGATCGAGGCGTTCGCCGTTTCGACTTTGGCCGAGCGGGCCGTTGGCGCGGCTTTGGCCAAGCGGGCACAGGTCGAGGTTTTGGCCGAGCGGGCCGTTGGCGCGGCCAGGGTCACGATCCTGCGGGTGGTGTGAGTGGTCCCGAAGCGGCGTCGATGCGGCCTGAGCCAGGACAAGACGTCTCATCGCGGTTGGGCCATCACCAGAGAACCGCGGGGGCCGGCCCGACGCGATGTCAGGCAGGCAAGCCCCCGGAGCTTCGATCAGGCCGCGTCGCTCGATGCCGGCGTCGACATCGACACGCCCGACGACGACGGGCCCCCGTCGGTGATCATGCTGATCTTGCCGCTGAGTTGACCGCCATCCTCGACCTGCAGGCGGCGGCAGCGCGCCTCGCCGATGATCTGGCCGGAGCCGCGCAGCACGAGGTTGCCCCTCACCGTCAGCATGCCGTCCATCAGGCCGGAGATTTCCGCGTCCTCGACCTCGACCTGGCCTTTCAGCACGCCACCCTGGGCGATTTGCAGCTCGGTCGCGTTCAACGACGAGGCCTCGACAGTGCCCTCGACGACCAGGCGTTCGGCGTCCTGGATCGTGCCCTGCACGCTGATGCCGCGCCCGACCACCAGCGTCCGGCGATCGGAAGGTCCTCCTGGTGCCACCCGGGCAGGCGCCATCGGGGCGCGCGCCATCCCCTGCGGCATTCCGGGGGAGGACGGGGTCGGCTGCATCGGCGGACGGGACATGAAAGACTGCTCCTTGGACTGCGACGGGGAGGACCCCGCCAGCGAGGATTGCGGGCTGGATGGAACGGCCGGGATGCCGGGGACCCCTTGCGAGGATCCTGGAAGCGCTCCGGGACGCCCATCGGATTTGGGCTCCATGGGAAGCGCTGGCGTGGCCGTCATGACGTGGCCGCGTGGCGCGGCGGGTTCTTCAGGTTTGCGGCGTTTGAACACGGTGACCCCATATGTCTGACGACGATGTGGATTCCGGCAAGGCGGAAACCGGCTGGTAACACGCGGCGGCGTGTTTTCACAAACCGGACAGGCGCGACGTTGATCCGGGTTCAGGACAAGGTTTCGGCCTGGTGGAAGAAACCCCTAGTCGAACAAGGAGCTAACGGAGGATTCGTCACTGATCCGGCGCATCGCCTCAGCCAGCAAGGGCGCGATGGTGAGCTGGCGGATGTTGTTGGCGCGCGTGACTTCCTCGGTCGCCATGATGGAGTCGGTGATCGTCATCATCTCCAACGGCGTGGCGGCGATGCGCGCGACCGCCCCCCCCGACAGCACGCCATGGGTGACATAGGCGCTGGCCGAGCGGGCGCCATGCGCCATCAGCGCGGTCGCGGCGTTGCAATGGGTGCCGCCAGAATCGACGATGTCGTCGATCAGCACGCAATCGCGGCCCTCGACATCGCCGATGACGTTCATCACCTCGGAATGGCCGGCCGATTGGCGGCGTTTGTCGATGATGGCGAGGTCGATGTTGAGGCGGCTGGCGATGGCGCGGGCGCGCACCACGCCGCCGACATCGGGGGAGACGATCATCAGGTCGCGGCCGGCGTATTGTTCCTGGATGTCGCGGGCGAACAGCGGGGCGGCGAACAAATTATCCACGGGGATGTCGAAGAAGCCCTGAATTTGGCCGGCGTGCAGGTCCATGGTCAGGACGCGATGGGCGCCGGCCTCGGTGATCAAATTCGCCACCAGTTTCGCGCTGATCGGCGTGCGGGAGCCGGATTTGCGGTCCTGTCTGGCGTAGCCGAAATACGGGATCACGGCGGTGATCCGGCGGGCCGAGGCGCGGCGCAGCGCGTCCAGGGTGATCAACAGCTCCATCAAATTATCGTTCGCGGGGAACGAGGTGGACTGGATGATGAAGACATCCTCGCCGCGGACGTTTTCGAGGATCTCGACGAACACCTCCATGTCGGCGAAGCGGCGGATTTGCGCTTTGGTGACGGGCATGCCGAGATTTTTCGCGACCGCCTCGGCGAGGGGACGGTTGCTGTTGCAGGCGACGATCTTCATGGCGATGCCGTTTCGCTGAGGTGGGGCGAGACGGGTTCTAAGCAGAGTTTGGCGGCGGGCGCCACCGGGGGGTGTGACGGTTTTATGTCGGTCCGGTCATGGAATGAAATCGGGTTTGGGGTGGTTTGAACCGGGGCGCTGGGTTTTGAGGGAGCCCCGTGGGTGGGGCGTGATCGCGGGGGGATGGGTGGGTTGGGGCGGGGTTTTGTTCGGGTGATGGTGTGGCGGTCGTGGGTTCGCCGGGTGGGGTGGGCGCGATGGTTTGCTCGGGGGCTGGCGCGGTTGGATGCTCGGGCGCGGGCGCGGGCGCGGTTGATTGCTCGGGCGCTGGCGCGGCGGCCAGTTCTTTTTCGCGCTCCAGCATGGCCGCTAATGATTGCTCACGCGCCAGGGTGGCCGCTAATGATTGCTCACGCGCAAGGGTGGCGGCGAATTTTTGCTCACGCACCAGGGTGGCGGCGAGTTTTTGCTCACGCGCCAGGGTGGCGCGATGCGCGCGGATTTCCTTGATTGACTCCATTTGCAAGCGGCCCAACGCGAGGACCTGCTGGCGGAGGCGGCGGGCGGTCTCGGGTGTGGCGGCGGTGGCGCGCGCCGCCATGGCCTCGGCCATCAGGGTCTGGAACATCACGGCCTGGCCCGCCAGCGTGATTTCCATCCCATCCCTTGGGGCGAAGGCCTCAATATGGCGGAACGCGGTGACGGCGCGGAATTCGCGCTGATCCTCGGTTTCGTTGGGGCGGATGGCAATGGCGTCCACGACGTCGCGGCTGAGGAGGGGCAGGAGGTCGGCGATTTCGAAACGCGGTGGCATGGGACGATGTCCTTGTTTCCTACGGTATATAGTTTTATATTCCTTTGTTAGATGTATTGTCAAGGGTGTTGTCGCGGGTTTTTGGCTTATGGGCCGCGCCGGTGTTTGGGGTGGGTGGGGATTTTTACCACGGAGGGACGGAGGGCACGGTGATGCACGGAGAGGGTGGGCGCTGGTTGGTTTCGTCGGGGCCGGGTGGCGCCGCGGGGCGGTTGGAAAGGATTTCGATGGATGGGACGGCGGGATGGTCATAGGGCGGTGCCGGGTTGGACGAGCGGCATCGGCGGGGCTGTTGTCCTATATCGAAAATCACGCTATTCGCGATTGATCTGTTCGGCGAAGAATAAAAATCAGGCGCGATCGACGGTCTGAAGACCCGGAGCGCGCGCGCCTTGGTTGCGCCACGGTGAACCGGAAGACGATCATGGAACGGAACGATATCGAGAAGATCGTGCGCGGTGTCTATGAACGCCGGACGGCGAATGACGCCGCGGGCATGTCGCGGTATTTCCCGCCGGACGCGATGTATCGGGTCGCCGCGAAGCCGGGTGGCGGGGATGATATCAGGACGTATCGCGGTGACGAGATCCGCCTGGCGTTCGCGGCGCTGTGCGAGACGTTTCCAGCAACGGAATTCTCGGCCATCTCGCTGCTGATTGATGGAAACCACGCGGCGGCACGGGTCCGCGCCAGCGTCGTGTTCAAACCCACGGGAGAAGCGCTGACCACCGAACTGGCGAATTTCTGGACTTTTGGGAATGCCGGATCGGTTGACGTGATCGAATATCTCGATACTGGGCATGTCGCGCGTCTGATGGGGAAAGCGGCCGGCGGTTGAGGGGTTGTTGCTTGCGGTTATCGATCTTTTGCAACCGCGGGCGGTTCGGGATTTATCGATGCGCTATCGTACAGCGATGGCCTGACCCGTGAGGCGACGATTTTTGTTCTTTACGGCGGACGGTATCAAGTCACGGGTCCGCTGGTTTGTATGACGGCGCGGCGCGGCGATTGTCAGGATTTATTGATAGAACCGGCATGTTTCAGTGATCGGGGGTTCACCTGATCGGATAACGGATCAATAGCCGCGCACCCAATCAATGGCATTCCGCAATGGCTCGCCCGCCATATAATTGCGCAAATTTTCGCAGAAAATTTCGATCGCGCCGTGACGGTCCTGATCGCTCGCCCCCGAGATATGCGGCGTGATGAGAACCCTGGGGTCGGACCATAAGGCGGCGGGCGGCGGATGCTCGAACTCTCCGGCATAGACGTCGGTCGCCACGCCGCGCAGGTGGTCACGGGACAAGGCGCCGGTCAAAGCGGCCTCATCGACGATCTCGCCGCGCGCGACGTTGATCAGGATCGCGCCGTGTTTCATCAAGGCGAAGCGGGCGGCGTTGAACAGATGCGTGGTCTCGGGCGTCCATTGGCAGCAAATGACGACGATGTCGGCGTCCGGTAGGAAAGTATCGAGGTCGGCGGCGCTGCCCATGGCGGAGAAGCCCGCGGGCAAGGCCTCGCCCGGATGTGCCGTGCGGCGGGTGCCGGTGACGCGCATGCCCAAGGCGGCGCAGAGGCGGCCGACGTCCTGGCCGAT
>JAYVXQ010000210.1:0-5404 GCA_043785025.1 Acetobacteraceae bacterium | reverse complement strand
CCCCCGCCCCGGCGGCGGCGGCCCAACGTCCGGTGCGCCACCGCGCGGCGGCCAGCCATACCGCGAACGACGCCTGAGCCACACCCGCCGCGATCGCGAAAACCGCGAAGCGCCCATCGACGAAGGCCGCATGCATCAGCGGCGCGGTTAAGATCGAACCGCAGGCTAAATACGCCCGCTCGCGGACAGGCGAAAACATCGAACTCGGTTCCATTGATCCAGGACGCCATCGTCCCACGGGCTTTCTGTCCGGTATGGCCGCGGCTTGCAAGAACCGGCGCGCTGCCTTATCAACTCTGGGCAGTCTGGCGAGGTGTGTTCTTCCGATATTCGGACGAATGGCGCCGCGTCCGCGAAACAAGGATTCCTCCCTTATGTCTGGCTCGGAGCAAAGACCCTTCGAGAATGAGATCGCCAGGCTGATCGTTGCCTCGCTTCATCTGGAAATCGATCCTCGCGATATCGGGCCAGAGCATCCTCTGTTTGGCGAAGGCCTGGGTCTGGATTCGATCGATGCATTGGAACTCGCCCTGGTTCTTTCCCGCGACTACGGCATGGAACTGCGCTCCGACGATCCGGAAAATTCCAGAATTTTCAGCTCGCTGCGTTCATTCGCCGCACATATCGAGGTTGGCCGGACGAAGGGCTCGAAGGGAACACCGGACCTCGAAGCCGTCTGATGCCAGGCTTCCCACTTCTGGATCGCGCGCCGGAAGCGATCCTGTTCCGATCCCGGGAGAGACCCCGGACCCGCGAGGATTTCCTCGCCGACGTGGCCCGCGTCGCCCAGGCATTGCCGGATGCAAGATGGTTGGTGAATTGTTGCGAAAATCGATACTGGTTCGCCGTAGTAATGGCGGCGGGACTACTGCGCGAACAACCCAGCCTCCTGACCAGCGACCATTCCACGCTGGGGCTTGCGTGGCTTAACCAGCGATATCCAGGTGCCATCCTTGTTTCGGAGAACGAGGCGCCGGACAGTCCTTACGTCCATTATCGCGTGATGCCGCCGGCGGGCGGAACGCCGCCGCCCCATCCGCCCAACCCCGAAGTTCCCGGAGATCGTGTCGCCGCCGTGGTGTTCACCTCGGGGACAACGGGAGAGCCCACGGCGCACGTCAAACCATGGGGTGGCCTGGTGGAGCGCAGCCGCGCCGCGGGGGAGCGATTCGGATTCGTCGAAGCGGCGCCCGCGACCGTCGTCGGCATGGTACCGCAACAGCACATGTACGGGTTTGAAACGACGTTGTTGCTCCCGCTACATGCCGCTGTCGCGAGTTGGGCGGACGCGGTGTTCTATCCCGCCGATGCCCGCGCGGCCTTGGCCGCCATACCGGCGCCACGGGTCCTGGTCACAACACCGTTGCAAATCCGCGCTTTGGTGGATTTCGGATTGCCCGAACCTCCGGAACTGGTTGTTTCCGCGACCGCGCCCCTCGCGTCCTCGCTCGCCGAAGCCGCGGAACAGGTCTGGAATGTCGAAGTTTACGAGATTTTTGGAGCCACCGAAGTTGGTTCGATCGCGACCCGGCGAACGGTCCGGGATATACACTGGACCATGTACCCCGGCCTTTCGTTGCAAGTTACATCCGATCTACCGCTGATTAACGCCCCTTTCCTGCAACCCCGGCAACTCAACGACGACATCGAGGTTCTCGACTCAGATCGTTTCCGTCTGATCGGGCGCGGTGGCGATCTGGTCAAACTCGGGGGGCGGCGCGCATCGCTTGCCGGTCTGAACCACATTCTCGCCCGGATCGAGGGCGTCGAGGATGGCGTCTTCGTGGTGCCCGACGATCTGGATCGCCACCCCTCGGCGCGCCTGCTGGCTTTCGTCGTGGCGCCAGAGCGTGCCGCTTCCGAGATACTCGCGGAGTTGCGTGGCAGAATCGATCCCGTATTCATACCGAGACAAATCGTTCGCGTGGAATCGCTTCCGCGCAACCGCGTCGGTAAGCTGACCAAAGACGCATTGACGGCCCTACGCGAAACGGTGGATCCGGAATGACACGCATGGTCCACGGACCGCGGTCCGCGCGAGTCGCTCCATGAACACGGCGCGCGTCCGCGCGGGATCGTTCAGTGTCCCTCCCGATCATCCCTGTCTGCCAGGCCATATGCCCGGTGCACCGATCGTTCCCGGGGCGTTGCTACTCGATCGCGCCATGGACCTGATCGCCGCCCTCGGTCTCGCCTCAATCCCCAAAGGTCCGATCGGTGTGAAATTCCCGGGGGCCGTGGCCCCGGGGGACGAGGTCGATCTTCATTGCGATATGTCCCGCGTGGGCATGATCGTGTTCGAAGGCCGGGTCGGCGCGCGACTGGTTTTGTCCGGCTGGATCGGCGCGGCGTCGTGACCGCCGGCCACGGCCTGAATCGCTGGGCGCGCGAGCGGGAACGCGGCAGTTCTTTCCTTCTCCGCCTGGTGGTGTGGATTTCTTTTCGCCTCGGTCATGTGCTTGGGGAAGGCCTGTTGTGGCCGATTGTGGCCTGGTTCCTCGCGACATCTCCAGCCTCCCGCGCCGCGTCGCGGGACTTTCTTCGCCGTGCGCTGGGACGGCCGGTTGGGATCGCCGACGTCGCCCGGCATTTCTTCGAATTCGCACAGGTTATTCTGGACCGGGCTTTTTTTCTGTCTGGCCGGGCCGGCAATTACGTCACGGACGTCGAAGGATTGGAATATCTCGAGACACATATCCGGGCCGGACGCGGCTGTGTTCTGGTTGGCGCGCATCTTGGCAGTTTCGAGGCGATGCGCGCCCTGGCGCGCCGGTCGCCGGTCACGGTCCGGCCCGCGATGTACCGGGCCAACGCCGGCGCTCTGACCGCGGTTCTGGAACGGCTCGATCCGCAACTGGCGGCGCGGGTCATCGATATCGGGCAGCCCGGCGCGATGCTCCAGGTTCGCGAAAGTCTGGACCGGGGTGATTTCGTCGCGTTCCTGGCCGATCGCGCCACCGATCCAAGGCGATCGGTCGCATTGCCGTTTTTCGGCGAACCCGCGCTATTTCCAACCGGACCTTTTAAAGTCGCCACGATTCTGGGCGCACCCGTCGCGATATTCCTGGCGATCCGCACCGGGCGGCGGCGCTACCTTCTTCGCTTCGAACCGCTGACCCCGATCGGCCCCGAGACGGACCCATCGGCCGGGCCTTCGAACCCCGAGGGGGCCGGGCCGGACGATCCGTCGAGCCAAAACAAGGCATTGCCAGATATCATGCGCTTGTATGTTGCCCGCCTGGAAGCGGCCTGCGGGAGCTACCCCTTTCAATGGTTTAATTTTTACCAGTTCTGGCGCCACGCCACGCCGCCAGGCGGCGAAGCGGTTCGTCGCGTTCCGTTTTCCGCGGCGCGAATCGTCGTTCTCATCGCCGCCCTTGTGGTCCCACGGCTGGTCCAGGCGGCCGACGATCCGCTTCGGCTATTGACCACGGTAATACGAATGCTTGGGGAAAAACCCCAGCGCCAGTCGGTTTTCCATGAAGAAAAAACGGTTCCCCATCTGACAAAACCGCTCGCGAGCTCAGGCGTCCTGATTTACCGTCACCCCGATCGCCTCGAGAAACGAACGCTGTTGCCCATTCGGGAGGATCTGGTGGTCGAAGGGCGGCTTGCATCGCTGACCGGCGGCGACGGCGCCACGCGTGTCGTCGATATTGATTCCCATGCGGAACTCCGCGTCGTGATCGACACCTTACTGGGCGTTCTGTCAGGTAACCTGACCGCGCTTCAGACCGATTTCGATGTGACCGCGGAAGGGGACGCCGCCAACTGGCGACTCATCCTGCGGCCGCGTGGCAAGGACGCACCCAGATTCCTTCGAGACGCGAGCGTTTCCGGACAAATGGCGGCGATCCGGGAGATACGATTGCTGTTGCCACAAGGCCATTGGGATGTGATCGTCGTGGACGGCGGATGACCTTGACGGACCCTGGCCTTTCCCGGCGCCCGGGAAACCTGTGGCCATTGATCGCCGCGATTATCGTCAGTCTGCTGCTAACGGCGCTTGTGTTCTCCCAGATCCGGACGCGTGCCGATCTGAGCGATTTCGTTCCCGCCGGGGACAGCGCCTCTGGACGGTTGATGCGCGCGGAAATCCGCGGCGGCGAGGCCACGAGCCTGATTTTGATGGGCCTCGAAGGCAAGGATCCCGCGGAACTGGCGCGTATCTGCGATGCTTTGGCCGCGGGGTTGCGGCGGAGCGAGGCGTTCGCGTTCGTCGCGAATGGGCACGGCCTTGTCGGCGACGCCGAATTGGAATGGCTGTTCCGCTACCGCTATCTGCTGTCTCCCGGGGCGACCGAAGCCAGCTTCGAGACGGCCGCCCTGCGCCAATCCTTCGAGGGCCTGCTGACAGGCCTCCAGGGATCGGCTTCACCGCTGTTCGCGCGTTTTGGCTTCGCGGACCCGACCGGCGCATCCCTGGCCCTCGCCTTGTCCGCCCGCGGCGCCAGCGAGGTGGGGACACGATATGGCGTCTGGTTCGCGCCTGCCCAGCCGGATCGGCCCGATCGTGCTCTGTTGATCGCGCGCATGCGTCTTGGCGGCGTGAACGTCGCGGCGCAGGACGAAGCGCTCGCGGCGATTCAGACCGCTTTCGCCGTCACGCGGCCGGGCGAGACCCGGCTTCTGCTGTCAGGGCCGGCCGTGCACGCACACGACGCGGCCCATGCCATCCGAGGCGACGTGACTCTGTTGTCGATTGTTACGACACTTCTGATCGCCGCGCTGCTGATCTGGCGTTTTCGTTCTCCCTTGCCGATCGCCGCGATTCTGGTGCCGATCACAATGAGTGTCGCCGCCGCGGCACTGGCCGTGCAACTGACCTTCGGTTTCGTACATGGAATAACGCTCGGCTTTGGTATGACGATGCTGGGTGTCGCGGTGGATTACCCGGTTCTATTGATCGGGCATCGTAAACGGGGAGAACCGGCGCCAGACACGCTGCGCCGCATCGGCGCGGCGTTCAATCTCGCCGTACTGACCACCGCCCTCGGCCTGACGGGCATGATGTTTTCAAGTTTCCCCGGCCTGAGCCAGCTCGGTCTGTTCGCGGTAGTGGGCGTCCTGACCGCGGCGGCGGTGACGCGCTGGATTCTGCCATATCTGATTGTCGCGGCCGACCTCGCTCCGGTCTGGGCCGGGGATCCGGCGTTGTTGCGACGCCTTGAAGGACTGCGCCGCTGGCGCCTCGCGGCGTTGCCGGCGATCGCCGGCGCGGCGGCGGTTTCGCTGTTTGGCGGCGCCCCCCCGCCAGAGCGCGATATCGCCGCGCTCAGCCCCGTACCCGAAGCAGCCCGCATGCTCGACGCCAGTCTCCGCGCGGACCTCGGCGTACCCGACACCGGGCCGCTATTGGTCGTCCAAGGACCAGACGCCGAAAGTGTTCTCCGGCACGAAGAGG
>JAYVXQ010000209.1:0-5404 GCA_043785025.1 Acetobacteraceae bacterium | reverse complement strand
ACGCGATCCTGCACGCGCCGGACTTCCAGGAAATGGAAGCGTCGTGGCGCGGCATCTGGATGCTGGTGCGCGCGGCCAACGCCGACGCCGGCGTGAAGTTCAAGCTGCTGAACATCTCCAAACGCGAATTGTCCCGCACGATGCGCAAGTTCCGTGGCAATGCCTGGGACCAAAGCCCTATTTTCAAACGATTTTATGAGGAAGAATTTGGCCAGTTCGGCGGCGAGCCGTTCGGCCTGATCGTCGGCGATTACGTGTTCGATCACCGGCCCGACGATGTCGTGCTGTTGGGCGACATGGCGCGCATCGCCGCCGCCGCGCACGCGCCGTTCATTTCCGCCGCCGGCCCGTCATTGTTGCAAATGGAATCATGGGCTGAAATCGCCAATCCGCGCGATCTCACCCGAATTTTCAGCACGCCCGAATACGTCTCCTGGCGGAGCCTGCGCGATCAGGAGGACACCCGCTTTCTGGGTTTGTGCATGCCGCGATTTTTAATGCGCCTGCCCTATGGCTCGCTCAGCGATCCGCTGGATGTGTTCGCGTTCGAGGAGGAAACCAAAGGCGCCGACCCCAGCCGGTTGCTGTGGGGCAATCCGGCATTCGCGTTCGCCGCCAACGTGGCGCGGGCGTTCGCGGCCTATGGCTGGTGCGTGCGCATTCGCGGCATCGATCGCGGCGGCGTGGTCGAGGATTTGCCGGTGCTGCGGCACGATACCGCCGATGGCGACGTGGATCGCCGCACCGTGACGGAAATCTGCATCAGCGAGCGGCGCGATCTGGAACTCGCCTCGCAGGGATTGATCCCGTTGGTGCATCGCAAGAATAGCGACCTCGCCGCGTTCATCAGCGCTCAATCTGTGCAAAAGCCTCGGGTTTATGACGATCCGGACGCCACCACCAACGCCGCCTTGTCAGCCCGCCTGCCCTATTTATTCGCCTGCTGCCGGTTCGCGCATTATCTGAAATGCATGGTGCGCGACAAGGTCGGATCACAAATGACCCGCGCCCAACTGACGGCGTGGCTGCAGGAATGGTTGATCACTTATGTCGACGGATCGCCGTCCACGTCGTCCGAGGAATTCAAGGCCGAACACCCCCTGGCCGAGGCGCGCGTCGATCTCACCGCGCGGGAAGATGAACCCGGCGTCTACGACGCGAAAGTGTTCCTCCGTCCGCATTATCAGTTAGAGGGTTTGAGCGT
Source organism: Acetobacteraceae bacterium (assembly GCA_043785025.1). Classification (GTDB taxonomy): domain Bacteria; phylum Pseudomonadota; class Alphaproteobacteria; order Acetobacterales; family Acetobacteraceae; genus Rhodopila. The sequence goes on along the minus strand of JAYVXQ010000209.1, from coordinate 4,200 downwards.
GTCATTGCGGCTGATTTCCACGCTGCCGACAGGAGTATGACGATGCGCGGACAGGGAGGCACCGATGGCTGATGGCAGTAAGACCGATATCGTGATGATGCTGTGGTTGAACAACCGTCCGTTGGAAGCGGAATGCGGTCTGTCGATCGCCCCCGACGACACCCTCATGACGGATTTCAAAAATAATCCTGGGCATTTTTTCGAACTGACCGACTTCGATTTCAATTTGAAACTGGATGGCGCGGATAAAACAGCCGAGGATCAGGAAGGATCCCCGTCCGCCGCGGCGGGCATGGATTTCTCGCGCTGGTATCAATACGGCCCGCGCGATCCGGCGAAGACGGTATATCCGGTGAAGTTCAGCAGCGGCGGCTTCGAACGCGGAATCGATTGCGCGTCTCCGGCGATTTTCCAGTGCTGCTGCGAAAAGACCGCGTTCAACAAGGCGATCATCGTCAAGCGCCTGTCGACCGGCGATGACGCCGGAGGGCCCGCGCATCCGACCGGATATTTGAAGCTGGAATTCCGCGATGTCCTGATCACCAGCGTCAGTTGGAGCGATGGGGAAATGGTCATCGAGAAATGCGAATTCGATTGCCAGGAGGTCACCGCGACCTATCGCAAGCAGGCGGTGCATGGCGCCATCGGGGTCGATGGGGAATCGAAGGCGGTGTGGAAAGCGCCGGTCCTCGCCCGCAAACCGCTTTGAGCAGGGAGAACAACCGCGATGGCGAAAGGCGATAGCACTGAACTGTACATGAAATTCGTCGGCTTCGATAACCGGCCGGTGAAGGGCGAAAGCACGGCGGTGATCATCGGTGTCGGCGGTGTGGCCAATCCGCTCAGCCTCGGGTTCCGCCCGCGCGAAATGTTCGAGGTTGATTCGTTCACCCTCAGCGCCGGATCGAGCCTGACCAGCTCCCCTTTCGCGAAACAATTCATGCAACAAGGCGGCGATCCCAAGGCGATCGAGGAGCTGATGGCGCGTCTGGGACCTCCGCCGGACGAATCGTCGATGTCGCCGTTGCAGCCGGTCACGTTCAACCGCCCGATCGACGCGTCGTCCCCCGAGTTGTTGCAGAACCTGATCAAGGGCACGGGGTATCAGTCGGCCAGCCTGATCAAGCGCAAGGCGGCGGGCCGGGTCGGCAGTGGCGATGTGTTTTTACGGGTGGATTTCACCAACGTGCTGTTGACCAATATCGGTTGGGACGAAGGCGATGAGGTGGTCGAGAAAACCACCTTCATCTGCAACAAGGTCAGCCTGCGCTATCGCAAGCAGGAATTCGACGGCTCACTGGGTCCCGTCATTCAGGGGTTGTGGGAATACAAGAAGACCTAACGGGAGTTCTGTCATGCCGATTCAGGTTGTTTCCGGTGCGACGACGATGTGCACATTCGGCGCGGCACCCAGTACGCTGACGGTGTTGCCAGTGACGGGCGTGACGTGTTCGAAGATGCCGGCGGCGACGGTCATGGATTTCGCGCCCGTTGTGAATATCGTGCCATTCGGGATGTGCATGAGCATCGCCAACCCCACGGTGGCGGCGGCGACCGCCGCCGCTTTCGGCGTGTTGACGCCGATGCCCTGCGTTCCCATGACCTCCAGTCCCTGGATGCCTGGCGGTATTACTGTCACGCATGGAAAGATGACCGCGTTGGATAACGCATCGATGTGCATGTGCAATTGGGCCGGCATGATCACGATCAGCGTGCCCGGCCAGGTGCAGACGACGATTCCGTGATTGCCTCGCGGTTTATGCCGCGAGCGTTGCGCTGAGCAACGATTGTCCGTCACAAATCGCGCCGCACGGGGCCGCGGTCGCCGTCAGCGCGAGGGTTTCCTTCAATTGCAGGGACAGCGATAGGATCGGCAATCCGACCGACAGGATCGGCAACGACGCCGCGACCGGAACGTTCCAATTGATGGACTCGACCGCGTGGATATTGAGCTTCAGCGCCGCGGCCACCATCGCCGGGGTCCCGATCGCGCCCGGATTAAACTCCAGTTTCAACCGCGGCAGCAGCGCCAGCAAGGCGCGCCAATCCATCCCGTGCATCGACATCCCGAGCCGCGCGACCACCTGAAGGCGGGCGGTGATCATCGCGTGGATGGCGGGCATCCCAACCTCCAGCGGATTAACGCCAAGGGCGAGGCGTAGTTGGGCGATGGCGGTGAGCGAGGCGGACAGGCTGGCCATCAGGGTCATGGTCGAGATCGGCAACATTGGCATCCGGATCCGCACCATCGCGCTGAGCATCACCGACAGATCGGCGGCGAAATTGGCCGACAGATTGATCCCAAGATTGGCCGACAGCGACAGCAGCGGCAGCAGCAGCCTGAGGCGCACGACGAAGGGATTCCACGCGGCGAACGACATCGCGGGGGCGGTCGGGGCGAACAACCCCATGGTCAAAGCCGCCTCGACCCGCGCGATCGCCTGCATCGTCAACGCGAGGCGCGGCCAGACATTGAGGCCGAAGCCGAGATGCAAGGACGGGCTCATGACCGAAAGCCGCGCCGACAGCGTCGCGGCGAGGCGGATAAAGGCGTTGGCCTGCGCGGGGATCAGCAAATCGATGCCGAAATGCGCCAGGACCTGAGCGCGCAAATGCGCGGCGGCGGAAATCGTCGCGATGGCGCTGGCGGACAGCCGCGGCATGGGAAGTGCCAGGTCGATCCAGGAACGCTCCGGCACCCAGGGGGCGGCGGGCAGTCCCAGGGCGGCGAGCAAGGCGGCGAGCGCATTGAGGTCGGCATGCGCATGTATGGATGCGGCGGCCTGCGCGGAGACGTTGAGCGAGGGCAGCAGCAGCCCCAAACGCGTCGCCGTCGTCTTGCAGAAACACACCATCTCGTCGCCTCCTGGCGCAGGGTAGGGCAAATCCGGCTCGGGCGAAAACGATAATCGATCACAACAAGGCATCATGGGTATCACCTCGTCTCCGTCGCGGTGCGTTTTGGCGGGTCGCGAAAAAGCCCAGGAATGGGGTATTGTGCTGGACAAAAGCAAGATTTCAGGACATTATTATTGTCAGTCGCGGGTTTGGTGGAGGGAAATCTTTAATGAGCCACTCTCATCCGTGGCCGGACGCCGATCGGTTGCGATCAGGTTTCCAATAAAATGGCTTTGGCTGAAATCGTGTTGCTGCCGGATATATCCGAGGAGGCACCGGCCGGGGAAAATCTTGAACTCGATTCCGATTTCGTCGCCATGGAGCGCGCGGCGGAGGGGACTCCCGAAACGCAATATGGCGAGGCGATCAACGCGGCGGTGCCGGCGGATTGGAAAGAGGTTGAGGCGCTGGGTTCCGCGTTATTGGAACGCACGCGTGATATTCGCGTCATGGTCATGCTCGCGGTCGCGCGCCTCAACCTCGCTGGGCCCGAGGGGTTCGCGGCGATGCTGGCGCAAATCCGCAACCAGATTGAAACGCATTGGGATCATGTCCATCCTCAACTCGACCCCGAGGATGACAACGATCCAACGTTACGGGCGAATTCTTTGGTGCGGTTGCAGGACCCGCGCAATGTGATGCGTCCGTTGCGGGATATGGCGTTGGCGCGGACACCGCAGACCGGACCTGTCACGTGGCGCGACATCGCGGTCGCGGCCGGTCAGATGGACCCAGAGCCTGGCCGTGATAAAATGACGGAGGCGTTCATTCGGGGCGCGTTTTCCGCCACCGATCGTGAACGGTTGACGACGCTGCGGGAGAATTTGGAGCGGGCGGCGCGGGAAACGAAAGGCATCGCGACCTCGTTCGACGCCGTCGCCGGCCCGATGCTGGATCTGACGAACCTGGAAAAGCAGTTGGATACGCTGCTGAAGGATCTGCGCCGTTACGAGCCCGCGCCGGACGCTCCGGCCGAGGCGATGGCGGCGGCGGACGACACGAGCGAGGCGCCGGCGGGTCCGGGTGAGCACGTGGTGTATGCGCCGCGCGGCGTTGTTTCGGCGCGGTCGTTAACGAGTTTGAATGGGCGGGAGGACGCATTGTACCTGCTGGACCTCGTATCAGGTTGGTTCCGGTCGAATGAACCGTCAAGCCCGGTGCCGCTGTTGATCGACCGGGCGAAACGGCTGGCGTCGATGGAGTTCATTGATATTCTAAGGGATCTGGCGCCCGATGGTCTTGGCCAGGCGCAGATCGTCACCGGCACGCCACCGGAGTGAAACCGCGATACGCCAGGGGTGG
>JAYVXQ010000208.1:0-5421 GCA_043785025.1 Acetobacteraceae bacterium | reverse complement strand
GCTTCTTACGCAGGCGGCAGATGATGACGTCGATGGTTTTCATCTCCGGCTCATCCATACCGGTATACAAATGATTGAGGAACGCGTTCTTGTTCAGGATCACGCCCTGCTTCAGGAACAGCAGCTCCAGCACCCCGAACTCGCGGCGCGAGACCGACAATTTCTGCCCGTCGACGCGCACCTCATGCCGGTCCAGGCTCAGTTCGACCGGACCCAGACGCAACACGGAATTCGCGTGGCCCTGGCTGCGGCGCACGACGGCGCGGACGCGGGCCAGCAATTCCTCGGGGTGGCACGGGGTCGTGACGAAATCGTCGGCGCCCTGATCCAGCGCCTTGACCTTCAATTGCGGCGCGGCGCTTTCGGCCAGCATGATCGCGGGCGTCGCCAGACCGGCGGCGCGCGCCAGGCGGATCGCCTCATGGCCGGCCATGTCCGGCAGTTCCAGATCCATCAGAACCAGATCGTAATCATACAGCCGCAGAAACTCGAGCGAGTCGCGGCCGGTTTCCGTGTGCTCGACGCTGATGCCGTGCTTACGCAACAGTTGCGCGTCATTCCCGCCAGAGATCGAAAGGCGTCCTACCCGAAGTATCAACATGGTTTGTTTCCTTCGCAACGACTGTTTACAAGAGTGAAAATCGTCGAAACTTTCATTCCGGTAAATTCGGACAGGGGGCCAGGCCAAAGGGCCGCGCGGTCTAAGCCGTTCGGCCTAAGCCAGCCGGCGGACCCGCGATTTTCCGCGCATTCAGCCGTTTCATGACCGGCCATTCAGGCCCAGACCGGGTTTCAACGGCGCAGGACCTTCGCGGCCTGGCCCGAGGCGCGGGTTTCACGGCGGTCATGATCGGTTTGGCGGCTGTAACGATCTTCAGTACAGCGCTGTTACCCGGGTTACGAAACGGCGGTCTGTTCAACCCCGGCGGCGTCATGCGCGTCTCCGCGCGTGCGACATGATGGATCACGGAACGAGATCGCACGCGGCCGGCCGCGACGGAGGGGAGGGCCCCATCCCGCGCGGGTCGTATCCGCTCCGCCTGCTGCCCTCGATTGATCCAGCCCCTCTGGCGCGCGGCCGATGGAGGGTTCTTTTCCACGTCCGATCGGCGAGAACCCCGCGCCCGGCCACATGAGCGGAAATTCATTTTTCCAATGCCGCGCCTGGGCACACACTCGGGCACGCCACAACCGAAAGGCCCATCCATGACCCGTGACGAAATCCTCGCCGCCTCCGCGATGCCGCTCAGCAGCCCCAGCTACCCGCGCGGCCCCTACCGCTTCATCAATCGCGAATATTTACTGATCCATTACGAATCCGACCCGGACGCGATCCGTGCGATGCTGCCCGAACCGCTGGAACCCGACGGCAATCACGCGATCTTCGAGTGGATGAAAATGCCCGACAGCACCGGCTTCGGCAGCTATCAGGAATCCGGGCTCAACATCGCCGCGAAATACAACGGCACGCCGGTCAATTACTGCGCGCAGATGTATCTGGACGACGAAAGCCCCACCACCGGCGGCCGCGAAATCTGGGGCTTTCCCAAGAAAATCGGCAATCCCGATCTGACCGTCGTGCACGACACCCTGACGGGCACGCTGAACTACGCCGAGCATCAGGTCGCCTTCGGAACCATGGCCTATAAATACCAATCCCTCGCCGAGGATCACGGCGAGACGCTCCAGGGATTGCACAAGCTGAACGTCAACCTGAAACTCATCCCCGATGTCACCGGCGCGCCGAAAATCGTGCAACTGGTCGGCTATCACCTCGCCGATATCACGCTGAAAGGCGCCTGGTCAGGACCCGCGCGGCTGCATCTGATCCCGCACGTGAACTGCCGCGTGGCCGATTTGCCGGTGAAGAAAATCATGTTCGGCCGTCACATCATCGCCGATCTGACCCTGCCGTATGGCGAGGTTTTGCACGACTACCTCGCCTGATCCGCCAGCAACGCCGCCAAATCCGCGATCGCCGGCGCCGTATCCAGGTTCCAGACGGCGCCGATGATCGCGCGTGCATCCCCCCGAAAAGACCCTTGCTCCACGAGATCAAGAAACTTCGCCTCGATCTCCCGATCCGTTAGCGGATCCTCCCGGCTGCCTTTGGCGTGCGAAACGGTCGTCTCCAACCGCCGCCCATCCGCCAACCGGACAGCGACCTTCGCCGCCCCGCGCGGACTGGCGGGATCGACCGCGATCGCGATCCGCGCGCGCAGCGCCGCGACGGCGGGATCGTCGACGGCCTTCGCCGAAAACGCCGCGAGGCCCGCCTCGCCATACTGAAATGACACGGCCGCGCAATGATACGCGCTGACCCGGCAATCCCGCTCATCCGTCGCCGCCCGATCGCCGCGATCGCGTAACAACTGATCGCCGGACACCACGATCTCGACGATCTCCGCCGGGTTCACCGCATGCATCCGCCTTACCCCGAGGCACGCGTCGATCACGGCATGCATCACGATCCCGCACGGATAGGGTTTGAAGGTGTTATCGAGGATTTCCCAGCGCGTCCCGAGCTCGCCCGTGATCTCCGCCAGCACCGGCGCATCGCCCATCGCGCGGGCCCATCCCAGATCGCCCTCGATCGCGCGCGGCGCGCCCGAATAGCCCTCCCGCGCCAGCAACGCCGCGAACACCCCGTTGCGCGCCGCGTTGCCCACCGAAACATTCTTCGCCGCCGCCGGCAAATTCTCCACCAAACCCGCCGACTGACTGGCGGCGATTCCCAGAGCATGCGCGGTTTGCTCGGTGTCCAGACCCAGCAGCCGCGCCGATGCCGCGGCCGCGCCGAACACCCCGCAGGTGGAGGTGATGTGCCAGCCGCGCGCGTAATGACCGGGGGAGACCGCGTTGCCGATCCGGCACGTCACCTCGGCACCCAGAAGAAACGCGTGCAGCAACGCCGCGCCGGATAATCCGTCCCGCTCGGCCAGCGCGAAGGCGGCGGGTGCCACCGGCGCGGTCGGATGGATCACCGTGCGCAGATGCGTATCGTCATAATCCAGCAAATTGGCGCCCACGGCATTCAGGAACGCGGCCCCCGTGATATCCAGCTGTTCCGCCCGCCCGAACACGGTCACCCGATCCGCGCCCGACAAGGGCAGCAACACCCGCATCGCCATCTCGATGGCGGGGGCGCGCGCGACACCCAACGCGCAGCCCAGAAAATTCAACAGCGACCGGCGGCCCGCATGACGCACCGCGTCCGGCACGTCCTCCCATCGCGACGTCGCGACGAAGTTTCCAAGTTCCCGAGCCACGCCTGACATGTTCATCCCCTTGCGCCTTGCCGTTCCTATGTCTGGTTCCCGTCCGCCGCGAAACCCCTATATTGGCGGCAAGAACCGAGGAAACCCGATGCCCGCTCTGACCAAACGCAGTCTGCTGACCGCCGCCGCGGCCTATGGCATCGCGCCCGCCACCGCCACCGCCACCGACCTCTCGGCCCGCGAGCAAACCCTTTACGACGCCGCCCGGAAGGAAGGCGAACTGACCTGGTATTCCGGCCAGATCCAGGCCGAAACCGGGGAGGCCGTGGGCAAAGCCTTCACCCAGCGCTTCCCCGGCATCAAAGTGAACGTGGTCCGCAGCACCTCCCAGGTCGCCTACCAGAGACTATCCCAGGACATGCAGGCGGGCGTCGCGCTGTGCGATATTTTCAGCTCCACCGATTACGGCCATTACAACGTATTGAAACGCGAAAAATCATTGTTACCATACCGGCCCGAAAGCGCTTCCGGCCTGATCGCCTCCGCGCGCGATCCCGATTCTGACAACATGTTTCAGATCCTCTACATCGGCCTTTACATGCTCGCCTACAACAACCAGAAAATCGCCGCCGCCGACGCGCCGAAAGCCTGGACCGACCTTCTGAACCCGAAATGGAAAGGCCAGATCGCCGTCGGCCACCCCGGCTATTCCGGCGCCATCGGCGTCATGGGCGTCACCTTGGGCCGCCTGTATGGCTGGAAATTCTTCGAAACCCTGGAAAAGAACAAACCCCAGATCGGCCGCTCCGCCGACGATCCCGTGACCTTGCTGAACGCGGGGGAGCGCACGATCGGCATGGGCGTCTCGCTCTCCGCCCCGCTGCTCAGCCAGGCCCGCGGCAATCCCGTCACCATCATCTATCCCACCGACGGCACGCTCGCGGTCTATTCCCCCACCGCGATCCCGAAAAACGCGCCGCACCCGAACGCCGCCAAACTGTTCATGGAATTCGCCTGCGGGCCCGGATACGCCGAGGTCATGCGCACATTCTTCATCATGCCGCTGCGCCCCGAAATCGCCCCGCCCGAGGGTGCGCTCGCCTTCGACGCAATCAAACTGATCGGCTCCTCTCCCGAGCAAATCGAAACCGGCGTGCCCGAGGTGAAGGAGCAGTGGCGCGATACGTTCGGCGTCTGATGCGCCGCGCGCTTCGCGGGTTCGAGCCCGCCACCCTCGTCTGGATCGGCCTGATCGCCGCCTTGCTGTTGCTGGTCGCGTTCCCGTTATACAAGCTGGCCGAGGTCAGTCTGCACACCCGCGCCGGGGTCTTCACCTTCGCCAATTACGCCGCCGCCTATGGCCGCGCGCGTTATGTCGATTCGCTGATTAATTCGTTGCTGCTGGCGACTGAAACCTCGGTCATCTCGGTCATCCTCGCGACCCCGATGGCTTGGGCCATTTCCCGCACCAACATGCCGGGCAAAGCCGTCATCTGGGCGCTGGTGTTCGGCGCGTTCATTCTGCCGCCGTATCTGGGCGCGATCGGCTGGATCCTGCTCGCGGGTCCCAACGCCGGTTTCGTCAATCAGACGTGGCGCTTCCTCACCGGTGCCACCGATCCGCTGGTGAACGTCTATAGTTTCCAGGGCCTGGCGTTCGTGATGGCGTTCCAGTCGTTTCCGCTGATTTTCATTTTCGTCAAAGCCGCGCTCGATCTTGTCTCGTCCGAAATGGAGGACGCCGCCAACATCCTCGGTGCGGGCACCTGGACCACGATGTGGAAAGTCACGCTGCCGATGGCCTGGCCGTCGATATTGGGTGGTGCGATCATCGTCTTCCTGGAAACCGTCGCGTTGTTCGGCACCCCCGCGTTGATCGGCATTCCCGCCCGGATCAACACAGCGACCACGCAACTCTGGCAATTCTTCGAATCCCCGGTGCGGGTCGAGGTCGCCGCCGCCTACTCCATCCCTCTGCTGTTCATAACCCTGGCACTCGCCGGCGGCCAGAGATTGATGCTGCATCGCAAGGGCTTCGTAGCCCAGACCGGCAAGGGCGGCGAACGCCGTCCGATCGCGTTCGGGTTCGGCCGTTATGTGTTATTCGCGTGGTGCCTCGGCGTCGGAATCGTGTCCGTCATCATGCCCGCCCTGGTGTTGTTGGAGGCCTCCTTCGCCCGCGCCTGGGGCCGCGGATTGTCCA
>JAYVXQ010000207.1:0-16626 GCA_043785025.1 Acetobacteraceae bacterium | reverse complement strand
GCCATCAACGACACGATGAGCGCGACGATGAAGGAGGGGTTGCAGCCAAAATTCTTTAGCGAGGGCCGGAGCAAGCTGAATTCCCAACTCCGGCAGCAACTTATCGATGCGGTGGCCGTGGGACCTTATCTGGTGCAAGCTTTTGGCAAACGCGGCCATTATGAATACGGGCTTGGTCTTGCGCCGGAAGCGATTACCATTGTTGAGCGGTGATGTCCGCGGAATGTCGCAGGGCGCCCGCTCCGTCCTCCTGTGTTCGGCACCGCCGGTTCCGTGTGCCGGATCACGACAATCGCTCCCCACGATGTTTGCGGTGGGATCGATTCTATCGCTTAATGATGAGGCAAAGGGGAGCGTCAGCATGAACGGGGACACTGCCGACGGCAACCAACAAGGCCAAACCGGGCGCCATGCCTATTTGTTCGCGGCTAAAGGCATTCAACGTTACATTTTGGATTCCGGGCCGTTACGGGATCTGGTCGGCGCCAGCGATCTGATTGCCGGGCTGGCGGGAAATCCTGACTTCGGACCGGATCTGATTGGCCGCGTGCTGCGCGCCCTCGACGTGAACGACGGACAGGACGTGGAGTTTTCCCGCCGCGGGGGTAGCGCCTTCTGCCTGCACGCCGACCGTCGGGAGACACTCGACCGCGTCCGGGCTCTGTGGCGGCTGACGATCGGTCTCTCATGTCCCGGTCTGGAATGTTCGCATTCGGGCCCGGTCGGCGGCGCGGACGACCCCACGGCGCTGGCGGGCGTCTACCAGTTGGGGTCGGCCGTGCGCGACAATACGGTCGCCGAGCTGCCACCCGCCGGCCATCCGTTCACCGAATTCAACCGCCGCACTGGTCGCGTGATCACCGGTCTGCACGCTTACAAGGATGACCCGGTGCCGGCGGATATGCTGACCGCGCCGCAGCGCCATCGGGCGCAGGTGCTTCAGGCCTCTCCGTCGCTGGACGGCGTTGCCCGGCGGTTTCTGATCAGCCCCCTGCACGTGGACCTCAAGCCATTCGTGTTTCCCCGCAATCTGGAACGGGATGAGGAAGCGGAGGCCGATAATCCCGCCTTTCCATTTCTTGGCGACGACCGCCGTATCGGTGTGATCCACGTCGATCTGTCGGGTCTGGGGGAGATTTTCCAGAACGTCGCCGCTCAAGCTCAAGATATCAAGACTGTGTTCGAGGTGGGCGCCGCGATCGAAGCCGTCGTGGAAGTCGCCGCGAAGATGGCTACCAGGATCGTGCTGGAACCAAGGGAGACCGCATGGCCGCCCGGCAACCCGGACATACACATCCTCCCCGCGCGCCCGGTCGTATTGGGCGGCGACGACATTACGGTCCTGGTGCGCGCCGACCTTGCGATTCGTTTCGCCGATTGCCTCCTGCGGGAAATCGAGCGCCTAAGCGCGGAAGCATGTGTCCGGTTGAAGGCATGCCATCCGCAGCTGACTCTGCCTCAGCGACTCTCCGCTTGCGCTGGCATTGCGATGGTGAACGCCGGAACGCCGTTCCTGATGGCGCAGGCGCTGGCGGACGATCTGTGCCGGTTCGCGAAGAAAACCGCGAAGGCGGGCACCCGGGCGCCCTATCCCTCGTACCTCGCGTTCCACAACGCGCAATCGACGTTGCAGGAAAAGTACGAAGACATTCACAAACAGGAGATGACAGTGAACGGCGTCACCCTGACCAGCAACCCTTACCGTATCGATGAGCAAGATGACGTCGTGGCGCCGGGGTCGATCAACCGTGTGATGCGGCTTGGCAAACTCCTGAACGACACCCCGCGTGGCAGCGGCAAGCTGATCGAAGCAGCCCAGTTACTATTCAGCAACCCGGCGGCGGCAGAAAAGGCGTGGCGGCGGTGGCGGGAGGTGCTGAAAGACGACCTCAAGACGAAACCAGTGCTGGAAAAGATCGACGCCGAACTGTCCAGGGAAACCGGTGCCGATTTAACATTGTACGGCAGCATCGGTCTGCTGACGGACGCGCTGGAACTTGCCGATCTTGGCACATTCGACCACGACCAAAAGGAGGAGGCGGCGCCATGACCACCGTCGCGGTCCTGCGAATTCGCTTCACCGGCTACTGGGTGGCCGGCACCGGAACAAGCCGTGGGCGGCACGTCGATGTCGTTACCCATCGAGACCGTCTCCGCCTGCCGGCCATGCCGATGACACAAGTCAAAGGGCAATTACGGGAAACCGCTGGTCGCCTGGCGTCCGGCGGGCACGCGGGTTGGACCATGACCAGGGTGGTCGCGCTGTTTGGTACTCGTACCGAGGCCCGAATGGACCGGCTCGCCTCGCTCGGACACAACGATACGCAGTCCGGAAAGCTGGCGTTTCAGGGCGAGGCCCGTCTGCCGGAGGCAGTGCGCGCGTTTTTGTCTCCGGAGCAGACATGCGCGCGTCTGTTTCGGCGCATGGCCGCGACTGGTATCAACGAGCACGGGGTGGCGCAGGACAAGACCCTGCGCGCGATCGAAGCGGTGGTGCCGCTGACCTTGGAAGGCACCGTCACCTGGATTGGAACCGCGCCGCCAGCGCCGGGCTGGATCGATCAATTGGACGAACTCTGCGCCGCCACGCTCGCCTTCGGGAAACTCAAGGCCGACGGCTATGGCCGGGCGATCGCGGAGTGCGTGGCATGAGACGGGCGCTGCTTGTTCTGACCGCCAGTGAGCCGGCGATCTTCTCCACACGGGCCGCGACGGAGGGGCAGCACGACACGCTGCGGCATCCGACCGGGGCGGCACTCCTGGGCTGGGCCGCCGGTGGCGGTCGCTACGACCGCTTCGCCGATCCGTTCACCATATTCCATAGCGGATTGGTTCGTTTCTCCAATGCTTTGCCGGTGACCGATTCGAGGTGCGTCGCGTATCCGGTGCCGCTGATTCTGGCCAAACGAAAACATGACCCCCGTGGCATGGGTGACGATGCGCGCCAACTCGATAAGGCGGCTGTGACCGTCGGATTCGACCCGGAAGAAAGGGACGACCAGAATCGCAAGGTCCAGCGTGAAGGGCTGAAGCGCATCTTCGTGACCAGCGCCGGCGAGGTGCTGGCGCCGCTGACCGGGTCGCGGCTGCGCACTGCCATCGACAAGGGGCGCGCGGCCGAGGGCCAGTTGTTCGGCTATACCCACCTCGACCCGCGCGATGCGCCACGCTACGCGGCCACGATCGAGGCGGAGCAGACGTCCCGATCGGACGAAGACTGGCCGAAGCTGTTGAAGGCGTTTCATTGCCAAACGCTGCGACTGGGTCGCTCCGCTGGCACCAGTTATGGCGGGGCCTACAAATGCGAAGTGTACGAGAACGCGGCCGCCGCGCTTGTATGGCCGCTTGGAACAATCGCCGGCGGTGCGACGCGCGTGCGGGTGTGGGCGTTGAGCGATCTGGCGTTATGCGATACTGACGGAGCGCCCTGTTTCCTGCCCACGGCCGCGATGCTCGGGTTGCCACCCGGCGGGATGCGTGACAGCGCCGATAGCGCCATTGGGGTGCGGCGTTATGCACCCTGGAACGGTCATCTGCGGCGACGCGATTTGGAGCGGCAGGTGATCGAAGCGGGCAGCGTATTCACATTCACTTACGCACAACCGCTCCCCACCATGGCACAGCGGAAGGCGACCGTTGGCCAATTCCAGGAATCGGGGCTGGGACGGATCTTGGTGGCGCCTTTGCTGCTGGACGGCCGGGATGGACGGCGCGAACCCGGAGATCGGCCGATGCTTGCCGCGGCACCCGAACCAATCATGGACCCGGTCACACTACCAATCGCGCCGCCCCCCAGTACAAATCCGGAACCCGTTCTGCGATGGCTTGACGCAATGTCCGGCCTCGACGGGCTGCGAGAACTCGCCGCGGCCCGGGAGAATGCGGCATGAGCGGCGAAGACGAACCTTCTGGCGCGATCCTGCACCTGCTTCGTGTAACGATCGAGGCGCTTTCGCCGCTGTCGCTGGGCTCGGGTGACATTGTCGAAGTACAACGCCGGCGCAAGGGAGAGAACGGGGCCGGACCCGTGAATACAACACCGTCCGTGACGGCTCTGGTGCGTGATGCGAACGGGTTGCCGACCGTTCCAGGGCCGACATTGCAGGGTGTGCTGCGCCATCGTTACGCGACGGAACACAGCGAATGCGGGGCTAAGAAGTTGTTCGGATACGCGGCCGGCACTGAAGGCGACGCTGGACGTTTGTTCGTCGGGTTCGGCGCGGTGCATGACCAGAATGATCACGCGGTTACGGGCCTGATCGTGGACGCGTCCCACGTCAATGATGACCCGGTCTTACTACGCCTGCGGAAGCATGAACCGGTGCGGCGCGACCATGTCAGCCTGAATGCGCGACACGTGGCCGATGGCCGCAAAAAATTCGATCGCCGCGCCATACCGGCGGGAACCCGGTTTTCAATTGAGTTCGCGTTGTGGGGCGATAGAACGGAAATCGCCCGTGACAAGGCGACGCTTGAGCGCATCGTGAGCCTGTTCAGCCATCCTGCCTTCCGTCTGGGTGGCGCGGGCCGGCACGGCTATGGCCGGATTGTGCCGCGCCGTGCCAGCTATGCCTGCCCGGACCTTGGCGATCCGACCGGGGTCCGCAGGCTTCGTAATCAGGCTCCGAGCGTGGCATTCGATGAGAACTTACTGCAAGATAACATGACGTTCGACAAGGCGATCGTAATGAAACTGAGGCTCACGCCAATCAATCCATGGCGGGTTGGCGGTGAAGCCCCCTCGCTGACCGGAAACACGCATGGCGTCCGGCTTGCGAACGGAAGCGCCACCGTCCATCAGGGCGCCGACCTGCGCCAGGAACGTGATCAATTTAATGTCGCGACGATCCTGCGCGAACCGGTAATTATCTGGGAAAATGGCAAGGCCGAGCTGCGCGTTCCTGGTCAGGGAAGCCCATTCAAGGTGGGACTGCCGAATGGCGTGGCATTCGCGGTACCCGGTTCGGCGATCAAGGGGCCGCTGGTGCATCGCACGCTGTTCCACTGGAACCGCCACCGCGCGGACATCAACGGGATGATCGATGTGGACGAATGGCTCAGGTGGGACGATTCCACGCGGCAGGCCGCGTTGGCGGAGCGTACGAAACGGCCCGAGCGGCTCGCATGCCTGTTCGGTGCGGCTAAAGAACGGGATGGCGGAACCGGCCGGGCCGGGCATGCTTATATCGACGATGGCGTCGTCAGCGACGTACATACCGCTGAGGCGGTAGATCACATTGTTATCGATCGTTTTGCTGGCGGGGTCATCCCGGGGCTGCTGTATGCCGAAGAGGTCTTGGCCGGCGGCAGCGTAGAGACGACGATTACCATCTTACCGCCGTCCGGCGAGGGCGCCGCCAGGCCCGCGGACTGGCCGCCGGACATTCGCGATGCATTCCTGACCGCATTGCGCGACCTCTGCCGCGGACGCTTGGCAATCGGAGCGAAAAGCCTTGGCTTCTGCACGGGCGAAATCGTAGCCTGGGAAGGCGCCGGCACTTTGATATCGCCATGGCAGGCAGCCTGGGATGCGTTGATGGCGTCACTGGCGAGGAGGGAAGCGGCATGACACAGCCCTCATACGCCGGGGTTTTGGTGGTTCTGCGCGATACCGCCGCCAGCTATGCCAAACTCGCGGGGGATGGCGGGAAAGAACTTTGGCCCGGGCTGGTGCTGGTCGCCGTTAAGGTCGACGCCGCCCACGGATTGGAGCCGGAGCAGGCTTTCCGCGCGGACGAGCCGGGGAAGGATGGCTGGGTGCGTCATCGGTCGGTGGCGTACCGGACCGATGAAGCGAAGCCACACGGTATGAGCGCGATGGGGCCGCCGATCGCCGGGGAGTGGTCGCTGACGGGGTGCGACGCGAGCGTCCACCTGCGTCAGGATCCGGACAATCCCGGCAAGCTGGCTCGCTGGGATTATGCCGAACGTCCCTTGGCGGCGGGCGAGGCGTTACGCGACAACGAACGGCCGGCGCTGCGCCAGCGTATCGTGGTGATGGCGCGATCATCGGGATCGGTGTCACTCGAATTGAGGGACCGGCAGCCGGTCATCGTCTACCACGTGTTCTGGGGTGCCGATCCGTCGGACCCCCACGCGATCCGGCGGTTGTTCGCGCGGTTCGTTCGGTTCAGCGCGGAGCGAATTATGGTGTCGGCAGGCTCGTACGAAAATCGATTGGAACAAGGTATCGGACCATGACTGTTCATGCACCGTTCCGGTTTGCGCCGATCAACAGGCAGGTGTATTTCCCGAAATGGGGACCGCTTGTCAGTCACGACGTGCCGTTCAGGGATGGCCTGTCGGGTGAACTGGCGATCGAGATCGAGGCAACGACGCCGCTGCTGGTGGGTGGAGCGCGGCGCAAGGCGACGGACCAGCGGGAAGGCGAGGTGTGGCCCTTCGCGGCGGCGGACGGAAGCTATGTGATTCCCGACTCGACAGTGCAGGGCATGCTGCGCTCGATCATCGAAGTGGCGGCGTTGGGAAGATTGGGTAACTTTGTGAATGTTCGTCGTTTTGGCTTTCGCGACCTCCACTCACGTACTGGCCGCAAGTTTTATCAGGAACGCATGGCGACGAAAGCCGGTGGTGTCGTCACTCAGCATGCGAAAGCTGGTTGGTTGGTAAAGGACCCGCTTGTTACGCAAGGCAATCCCAACCTGAAGATAATTCCTTGCGAATACGCGCGAATAACGTTTGGCGAACTGGGAGTCCTTAAGGCTGCCGGAGGAGTGGCAACTCTGGAACTACCGACCGCTGCGCCAGCGCGCTATAACTGGTTCATCGGCGGGACCGTGCCGACGACGGCGTTGAATCGAACCGTTCACATTGGACCGTTGACGCCTTATTCGCACGCAGACCCCGTGGTCCAAATATACTATCAGCGCGCCTTTGCGAGGCCAGCAGCAGGTCGGGTAGCCACTCCGGGAACAGTCGTCTTCACCGGAAAGACGCAACGAGGTGTCGGCCCACGCGCCAAGAAGCTGGAATTCGTCCTTCACACGCCGGACCGGGCGAACGCGCCGCGGTCGCCCGCATCCTTGCCTGTCGACAAAGACGTCTGGCGGGATTTCGACCTTATTCATTCGGCGTCGCCGGGACGCGACGAAAACCCCAACTGGACCTACTGGAAGGCTGAGTTTGAAACAGGCCAACCAGTGCCAGTGTTTTACCTTTTGGAAGGTGGCCAGGTCACGACCTTCGGCACGGCGTTCATGTTCAAGACCGCCTTGGAGTTGTCCACGCATGACATGCTGGCGAACAGCACGCCGGATCACATTGCCGAACCGGATGATCGGCGGATGGACCTTCCCAGCCTGATTTTCGGTGCTGTCTCGGACGATTTCGGAGACAAGGGTCTCAAGCGGCGGGCCAGTTTTGATCTGGCGCAGGTGACCGTCCTCCCCACGCCTGAACTGCACACTGTCCCCCGCGCCATCTTGCTGGATCCGAAGGCCAGCTATTTCCCGAGCTATGTGAGGCAGCCGGGTGATCGCGCTACGGGCAAGCTTGACGATAAAGGAAAGCCGTTCGCGACCTATGCCGTGGATCCCCAAGCGCCCGCGAACACCGCACCGGAACGCACGAATCCGGAGTTGGCGGGGACAAAAGTCTGGCCGGCGCGAAATCGCCTATCAACGCAGGTGGCGCCGCCGCATCTAGCAAATCAGCACAGCATTCAGGTTACGTTGAACGCGTTGCCGTGCGGTACGACATTCAAAACGACCTTGCGGTTCCATAACCTTCGGCCTGCCGAGCTTGGCGCTGTGCTATGGGCATTGAGTTTTGGCGCCGAGGAAGCCTGGACCTCGGGGGCGGCGGTGCAGTTGCGTCATCGGTTGGGCATGGGCAAGCCCTATGGCCTGGGTGAGATCGCGATACGGATACTGGCTGATACGTTAATACTTGAACAGAACGATAGCACCATTCCGGCACCGTCGATCGCCGACATGATCGGCGTGTTCGCGCGCGAGATGGGCGACGCCGTGGCGGGCTGGCGCAATCTTCCGCAAATGCGAACGCTGCTGGCAGCGGCTAATCCGCGGATTGGTTCCGCCATGCCGTCTGATGCATTGGAATACATGACACTTAATCCCGGCACGCGAGACGATTTTACCATCGCGAAAACCAACGGAACGTTCTTGTCTGGGTATATGACGGACGAAGTAGTAATCGAGGCCCGCGTGGGCGCCCGCATCCGAATGGTGGCCGGCGCGCGGACGGAGGGTGTCATTTTCGCGACACACCCTAACCCGCCGGAATGGTCCGTACTCATGGATGGATCGCCGAGACCAGTACGATACGTACGGCAACGCTTCGAGGTAATCGGATGAGTAGGTGAATTCTGGTTAGTGCCGCAGTGGATCAGGGTGTGTTCACAACAGGTTTAATGACGGCGCCTACACACCCCCGATTGCCGGTATGAGCATCTCGACATCGAACGACCGGTGGCAGCCTGTTCCTCCACTGGAAAGACCCCGATCTTCGCAGGATCGCCGATCTTGGTTGGGAATACAGCGGCCGGCACGCGCCCGCTAACGGGAGAAACGTCAGATAATCTTCACAACTGGTCTGATTCCATAACTGCGCGGCCCATCAGGTTGAGTCAGCCTCAAACGAATTATTCGAAAACTTCAACGCCCCGCCATTCTCATTCACCAACCGCACGACCTCGTCGCTGAACCCGCTCCCCGCGGCCGCTTCGATCTCCACCCGAACCGTAACCCGCGCTCCACGCTGTGCCATGAGATGGGACAACACCTCTTGCGCCACCGTATTGAAATCCCGGATGGCCCGATCCGGTTGCAGAACGACCGACCCAAAATACCGGACTGGCTGCAATTTCACCGGAAGGGCTGGAAACGTAACTGGCCCCTCCGAGACTCCGGCCGGCGCGACAACACGTTCGCCGCCTGCAATTGGCGCGGGGACCGCCACCGGGGGCGATTGTTCAGCCTCGATCTCCGCCGCGATCTCCGGCTTCAGCAGCACGCTCCGGGTGGTTACCCGCGCTGTTCCCTGGGAACGGCTCAGATCGAGGTAGCGCCCATCCTCAGTCACCTCCGAGGCGTAGCCAAAAACGCCACCAGCCAGGTCAAGGCCCTTCGTCACCGCCTCCGCCAACACGGGCGCGTCTCGAAGCCGCGGGAGGTAGGGATAGGACGCGAAATACGTCCACAGCGTCTGCATTCCCACATGCCGCTCCGTCCCCCACAGCCCGTAATCGTCGAGGTCGCGGCGGAGCCTCTGAGCGCCATAGCTGGTGATCAGGCTTTCCTCGGTGCCCAGTTTCCGGGCGGCCCGAGCCGCCAATGCCTCGGACCCGGACAGGCTGGTGGGCATCCAACTCAACGCCGGATCGGTCGCCACGGGCTGTTTCGGCGCCAGCAACCAACGCCAGCACTCCGGGATTTGCGCGGCCACCGCGCGAACGGCGTCTTCCAGACGGTTCTCCGCGGTGCGCCGCTGGAACTGATCGAGGTTCAATGTCTCCCGGTCATCCCAAATGCTCTTCCAGGCCATGAACCGGCGCACTTGTTGGCGGAACTCCGCCAGCCGTTGTACATCCGGCGCCAGGAACACCAGCATGTTGCGGAACACGCGCTGGCCGATGCCGCGGGTTTTCAGGATTTCCTCAGCGGCGCGCACAGCCGGCGTATCGGTGTTGCGAGCCGCCTGTGCGGCGTCCGGGCCCAGAATAACCAGCCGAACCTCCATGTCGTCCGGCACGTCGGCGGAACTGGCGGGACAGGCGTGGACGCCGGCGAACTGGTCGCGGCCCTTCTCGCGGACATGGGCGCGGACGATCTCGATCAGCGAGTCCTTGACGGTTTCTTCGTCGTAGGCCGCCGCGCGTTCCTCGGCCAGGCGGTTCACGTTCGCCTGCGTATTGAACCAATGCCGCGGACCGTCCTTGTAAAGATACGTTGCCTGATCCGACAGCCGCCGCAGCGCGTCGCCGAACGTCCCCGGCACCTCGCCAGGCTGCGCGCTGCCGAGGCGGATATCCCGCTCATCGACACCCGGGTTCTGTCCCACCGACGCGGTCGGCGCGGAGCCCAGGAACGCCGCCCGCGCCACCCGCCGCGTCGCTGAGTAACGGCCAAGCGTCGTATTCCCCGCATCGATCTGCCTTGCGGTGGCCGAACCGCCATCGACATCCTTCTCCACCACGGCGGGCCAGCCATCGCCCAGATATTCCAGGATTTGCGTCGCGACCGGGCCATCCAGAGGCACGCTCGCGGGCAGAATCATCAGGCCCTTGTCCTCACCACTCCATAACTGATG
The DNA here is from genome assembly GCA_043785025.1 of Acetobacteraceae bacterium. GTDB lineage: Bacteria > Pseudomonadota > Alphaproteobacteria > Acetobacterales > Acetobacteraceae > Rhodopila. The sequence goes on along the minus strand of JAYVXQ010000207.1, from coordinate 6,336 downwards.
AATAACGGTGGACATCAGACGCAGCACGCCGCGGGTCTGCTGGAATTTCTCCAGCGGCGACCAGACCTGATACAGCGTGCGGAATAACGAGGGATGGATCGGGTAACATGCCTCCATCAACTTCGCGTAAGCGGGTTCCGCCGCCTCCGGCGGGAAGTCGCCGCGTTCTTTGCGGTAGTATTCGGAGAACGCCTTTACTGTCGCCGCCCGGGCGGCCAGGGCATCACGTTCCACCATCGGCTCGAACAATCGGCGGCGGACGATTTCATAGCCTTCCTCGGACGTGGCCGGACTCCAGGTGGCGTGGATGCGGCGGAAGAAGTTCTGCAACTGGTCCAACGCCTCCTGCCCCGCGTCGCCACCGATCTCGATCGTGCTTTGCGGCAGGCTCGCCACCAGCAACGCCCCCGGCGACCCCGCGATCTGTTCCGTCAGCGCCTGGGCGAAGGTCATGTTGGAGCCGAAATCGCCCGCCGGAAGATCGTCGCGGAAGCGCAACTGGCGGATATAAGCGACCCATTCGTCGATCAGGATCAGGCAGGGGCTGGCCAGTTGCAGCAACTGGCCCAGAGAGCGGCCGGGATTGGTGCCGCGCGCATCGCTCTCGGCGATCAGGGCGTAGGCTTCGGCGCCGGAGGTGAAGGCGCCCGACTTCGTGTTGCCGAGTTGCCAGGCCAGTTCGCCCCACAGCGTGCGGGTGACGGTGCCGTCGGGCTTGCGGTTTGGTTGGGCCGGTTCCATTTCGGTGCCGACCAGGACCGCGACGCCGGTGTGCGGCAGTTTCGCCACCCCCGCCTCGGCCATCAGGTCCGACATGCCCGGCAACGCCGCCGGGTCCTTGGCGGTCACCAGATGATACAACGCCAGCATCGAGTGGGTTTTGCCGCCGCCGAAATTGGTTTGCAGGTTCACCACCGGCTCCCCGCCCTTGCCGCCAAGGCGGCCCAGAGCGTCCAGCAGCAGGCGGCGCAGACCGGCGGTCAGGAAGGTGCGGGCATAGAATTCGCGGCCATCGGCGTATTCCGCGCTGGCGCGGCCGGCGTGGACGTGGCCGAGGTTGGCGGCGAACTCCGCCATGCGGAACGTGCCGCTTTGAACATCCTTGTGCGGCGTCGCCACGTCGCGCCAGGGTTTCAGGCCCGCCAGCGGCACGCCTTCCAGCTTCAGCGTGGCGTAGCGGGTTTGGTTGCGTGCCTGTTCCGACAGTTCCGTGCGTTTGAGTTCCTCGCGCAATGCGAACACCGTTTCCACCGCCTTTTTCGCGGCAATCGACGTAAGAAGGCGCTGCATTGTGTCCAGCGCGCGGGAGGTGTCGTCGGCGCTGAATGCCTGTTCGTGGGCGAAGCGGTTGCGGACCTCGATCAGTTCGTTGACGAAACCGCGGTCGGCGGTGGACAGGTCTTGTTTGAAGCCGCTCTGCCAGTTGTCCAGCATGACGCGCAGCAGGCGTTGCGTGTCCCAGTTCACCGTGCCGTCGGGGCGATAGGGGACGGGAAACTGGCTGGATCGTTCCAGGGATTTCGGCCATTCTTTGCCCAGGGAGCGGGCAAGCGCGCGCTCGACGAACGGGGTCAGGGCGTCGCGCAGCGCGTCGAGGGCGCGGTGGATGCGGTCGCGGTTGGATAAAGCCATGTGGCGAGTCCCCGTGGTTCGCCGGTGTGCGGGCCGGAACGATACATTCGGGTCATACCAGCATCCGGGCAGGCGCGGGTCCAGAGATCGCTATCGGCGCGGCGGGCGGTCGGGCAGGATTGGCTGTTTGCGGCGGCGTGCCCTGGCGCCTTTTGTCGTCCGCTCAATAGGGCGCGGGAGACAGATCGCGGCGCCTTAACGTCGCTTCCGGCACCGGGCTGGTCAGGTTTCGTCAGAAGGCTTTTTGTTCGCTTCTGGGTTCAACGAAGGCTTGTCGGCGATGACCATTTGCCGCCCCACGTCGCCATGGAGTTCGCGGCGCCGTTCGCGCAGCGCGGCCACCGCGCCTTCCCGCGCGAGTTGGTGTTCGCCGATGTCCTCATCTGGCAATTCGCGAGCCACGTACTGGCCGGACTCGTCCGCGTGAAAAATCGCGACCCGAATGGGTGGCGCGACACCGCCGGAATTCGTATCAATCACATGCTGGACGGTCCAGACCGCCAGAAATGTCGCGTCGCTGAGCCGCGGCATTCCCTCGGTGCAGAACACGTCCACGAGGAACCGGAGAAACGGATCGGCGGACAGTTTGCCGCTGCCAAGGGCGACATAAAAGTGGTTGCGATCCAACAGCCTCGGCTGTAACGGGCCTTCGAATACGCAGCAGTGATGATGGCCATCGTGGGCATAGGACAGGACGGTACTCACGTCGATCCTGGACAAATCTATGCCCGTGCTCGCGAATTGCTCTATGATCTCTCGTGTGATGGTCAGTGGAAAGTCGATGGCGTGACAGGTCCCGGGGATCAGAGCGTGATGCCTGTCCGCCAAATATTTGAAACGGGCGCTTTGCCCATGGTCTCCGGCGAAGGCGAACAGTTGCGGCCCGGACAAAATTTCGATCTTCCGCCCGTGATGGTGGCCAACGGCGATTTCGCCGATCGCGGGCGTGATCATGCTGTCCGCGGCCACCACCACGCCGTCGGCACAATAGAAGGCGACGATGACCGTCATCCGTTGAAAACGCTGTTCACCTTCATGTCCGGGTAGTGCCGGTAAATCTCGGTCACGAGTTGTTGGAAATTCAACTGGAGGATCCAGGCGGCGAGGTTCTGGATGTACGTTCGCACGTCCGGCGCCAACCGCTCCAGCGCGCGCGCGCCCGCCTGGAATCCCACTGGTGTCAACGAGTAAACACGATAGTGGTTAGACTGGCGAATGGAGGCAAGCCCGGATGCCGCGAGCGAGGCCACCGTTGTGTAAACCGCGTGATCGAACGGGCCGTAGTCGTACGGGCGGAACGCGAAGTGAGGACCGCCCGTGGCCGGGGCGGCCTCGCGGTCGATCAGGAAGAACAGTTTTTGAATCTGGGCAGGCGAGAACGTCGCGTTCTCACCGCCCGCCGCCATCGCGGCCAGCACGAGTTGATCGCGTTCCATGGTTTGGTTCCTGCTTCGCTACGCGAGGTTGCCCGAAGATTTATCACCAGGTCAAACATGCTCCTTTCAAGGGAACAGCCTGTATCACATAATTTTGAACAAAACAAGAACACAATTATCTCCACCACGCCCCGGCCGGCGGATGGCATGCGATCAGTTGCCTCGGTGTTCTACGAGATCACCGGCCCGAGATCCCCCATCCAGAACCTTCCCCCGGATAACCAGACTATTCGTCATGGAGCCGGGTAACTGGCAGCACCCCAGCCCAGGCAGCGATTATACCGCCATCGCCGCCTGGGCTGGGGTGCTGTCCGGCGGGGTAGCGGAAGCGAGGCGTTGCAGGTCGGGCCAGGCCACGACCAGAGCGTTGTAATCGATTGCTTCCGCCACCAGCTTGCGGCGCTCGGCTACCTGGAACAGGCGGTAGGCCAGATCGCGGCAGGTCTCGGCGGCAGCGCCGAGCCTTGCCAGCAACGCGGCCGCAGGAGTTTCGCCATGCTCCAACAGCGATTGGATCAGAGCGTGGGTCAGCACCCAATGCGGCGCATCAGGTGGCGGACTGGTTAGAATTTCGTTGCGACGAAGCAAGCGTGCCTTGCCCGCGCGGGCGGACAGAACACCAGACTGGATCAACACGTTCGTGCCAACAGCACGGGCACGGGCGAGATTGTCTGCTTCGCCGAACAGCCGCTCCTCAAACGCATGAGTGTCGAACCAGGTCACGGCAAACCGGGTCGCCGGGTCGAATTCGCCTTCCTGCTCTTCCAACACCGCATCAAGTTCAGCATTGATCAGGGCAAGCGCCGTACGCACGGGCATCGGGCTATCGTCACTTTCCAAAACCGACGAATAGCGAGTAAACACTCCGATTCCGGGGCCGATCGCGGCCTGCTGAAGGTCAACAGGAGCAAGGGCTTCCTGTTGCATAATACGAATGGCCTCGGGAAGTTCCTGACGTAATTCGGCAAGAAATTGATTTCGAGTTGCTCCTACCGCGTTATCAGGGCGGCGACGGCAAACAAGCACAATGGAGGATGCAAGTGCGTTTGTACCCATTCCGATTGAGCGAGTTGCCAACTCCGTTCGCATAGGCCAAGTACCATCTACGATCAGGCCAGCATCGTGTAATGCCTGAAGGAATGTAGCCCATCCGGTTGATGCCATCCCATCTTCTCGCTGTTCATTTTGTTTGAATGCATAGTACAGCGTCAGAGGCTGGGATTCAGGCGTCGCGCGAGCCATTCGATTGAACACAATCTTCATGTTATCAAGGAAGAATGTTTCGGCTTTTTCTTTTCCGCCATGCCGATAGGAAGAAGCAATCAACTCCTCACTCTTTGGAGTGAACATCGTTCGAAACAAGGTAGGATGGAGCGACATCGCAGCACGCCGAAGCCAAACGTAAAAGAAGTCTGAGAGGTCAGCATATCCAATATTGTCATAATATGGTGGATCAGAGCTAAATATCGCAGAACTTAGATCGAGTGACGGAGCGTTGACCTGCTCGACGAGTGCAACTGATCCTATGCCTACATTTGCTAGAACCTTGGCCAATGATTGGCAGCATCCTTCAAAGTCACCGCCGCTTCCCGCGAATGGATTCGTCTCGACATAATCCCATACCATCGGAATTGCTTGACGCCCAAATGTGCCACGCATTCGGTCCATCGCTTGCTCCCACACGCAGAGACTTGAATTACGATCGGCCATTTTACCAAGTGAAAGCGCGAGGTACGTTGCAACGGCGTCGGCATACGCTTGCGGCCCGGTTCCAGCTTCCGCCAAGGAACGCGAGTCGTCAGATCGCTCGACGCTAATCGCATCACGGGCAATCTGGTCACGCACATCGCCCACAAGATCGGCAAACGTAGTCAGAGCGTTCAATTGGCGGGCGGTGAATAAATGCCCCCAAGTACTGAGCCCGTACGCTGAGCAAACGCCACCAGTTATCATCGCCCGGGTCGGAGTTGGACCCGAGAGAAATGTCGCACGTGCGTCTGCGACAACCGGATTAGCGTCGGGCGCGTGTGCAACTGCTTCCATTTCCGTAGTCGGCGCGAGATAGGTTCTCTTGCGATTGTATTCCACGACGGAAGACAGCAACACTTCGCTCATTCGTCCCGCCTTGCCTTCGGTTCTCACGTACTCACGTGGGATCACGGAGCCTGTTAGAAGACAGGTGAAATCAGAGGCTTTTCCTCCGCGGGTGCCGAGCTTTGCGACTTCGATTTGGTCCTTGGTTGCCCCCGTCTGAATCTTAAATTGATACGTTCCCAACACGGCATCAACTTCCGGTTTCAGCCAAACTTCTCGACCGGGCTTCCCAGACAGGAGAAACGACGTTGCCAACGGCACCATCGCCCCCTTCGCCGCCGGGTTCGGGCTCCGCACCGTCCGCGCCCAAATCCACGCGATCACCGTCGCCTTCGACCCATCCGGCATGTCCGCCTGAGGATACAGATGCCCGATGCGTTTGAACGCCTCCTCCCGCATCCAGGCGCCGTAACGGCGGACGTCCTCGGCCAGTCCCGCCGCGCCCTTGCCGCGCCAGCCGCGCAGCCGCGCTTCCTCCCGCGCCACGGGATGCACCGGCAGCATGCCCGCGAATTTCGGCGGGATTTCCACCAGCGCCTTGGTGATCAGCACCGCCACCGGGTTCAGGTCGGACGCGATGGCGCGCAAGCCCAGACGCTGCGCCTCCAATGGGATCGATCCGCCGCCGCAGAAGGGATCGCAGACCGGCGGGGCGTGCGCCGCCAGATAGGCCAGCACCGCGGGCGCGTCCTCGACCGGCGGCGGTTCCTCGCCGCGCGCCCAGGCGAGGGAGCGGGCGATTTCCCAGCGGGCCTGGCCGAGGATGGTTTCGTCCGTGCTGGATTCCCATTTCACCAATTGCTCGATCAGCCGGTGCAGCCGGTCGCGTTCGGCGCGGCGGGCGTCATCGGTGCCGAACCGGTCTGGCCAGGCGGAGGGATCGTCCACCAATTGCGCGAACAGCACGGCACGGCACGGCACGCCGCCAAAGGCCGCCGCGCCCACCACAGATGCAGGGTGGAGGGATGGCCGTGCCGGATACTCTTTTCCCGCGCCGACGCCTTGTTGATGGCGTCCAGCGGCAGGGAGACCTCGATCAGCTTCTTGCGGATTGTCACGGCGGTTCCCAGAGACGTTCAGGCGGCGGCGCCAAGGTCCTCGTCGAGGTCCTCCCGGTCAAGCCGGTGGTGGTTGACCAGCAAGGTGCGGATCGTGAGCTCGGAAACCTGGAAAT
>JAYVXQ010000206.1:0-5484 GCA_043785025.1 Acetobacteraceae bacterium | reverse complement strand
GGCTGGCATGTCGCCTCCGGCGGCCCATTTTCCGTTTTTCGGTGTCACACCCTGGCGGGCCCATTCGCTGATGGGGCGGCGGATGTCTCGTCCGGGTGCGGCGAGACCGGCGGGCGCGGTCACTGGCTGGCCCCAGGTTTCGCCGCCGCGCCAGCCGGAGCGGGCCAGATAATTGGCGATCGAGCCCAGAACGTCGGCTTTGCTGCCCCAGATGTCGCGGCGTCCGTCGCCGTCGAAATCCACGGCGAGGCGCAAGTAGCTGGTGGGCATGAACTGTGGCTGGCCCATGGCGCCGGCGTATGATCCGGTCATCCGGGCGGGGGTGATATCGCCGTTGTTGAGAATTTTCAGCGCCGCCATCAATTCGCTTCGGAAGAAGCTGGCGCGGCGGCCTTCCCAGGCCAGGGTGGCCAGCGCCTCGATCACTTTATAGGTTCCGGTATCGACGCCGAAGCTGGATTCCAGGCCCCAGATGCCCGCGATAACGGACGAGGACACGTGATAATGGGCCTCGACCCGCGCGAACAAATCGCGGTTGGCGGCGATGGCGGCGCGACCATCTGCGATGCGTTTGTCGCTGATGACCAGAGCGCGATATCGGGCCCAGGTCATGGTGAATTCGGCTTGTTTGCGGTCTTTTTCGATGATTTTTTGGTTTGGCGCGACCCCGGCGAAGGCGGCGTCCAGCACGTCGCGGCGGATGCCGGCGTTCTGAGCCTCGGCGTAGACACCGGCGACGAAGGACGGGAAACTTCCAGCGCCCTGAGCGAGCGCGGGCTCGGTCAGGATAAGGGGAAATCCAATCAGGGCGGAGCGGCGGTTGAGCATGGGGCGCTTCCTGCCACGACAAGCCGAGTCTGAGCAATCACCGGTCGTGTTTCGGTTTGAAAAGTTCAGCCGGCACCGGCCCGCCCCCCTACCCGGCCACCCCTGACATTATAATCGCATGGGTGGCCGGGTTGGGATGCGGGCCGGGGCCGGATTTCAAACTGAAACACGACGCAATCACCGTCCCGCGGCGAAGGGCTCCCGCAAGACGCCGGATTTCGCGGTGGCGGGCAGCAGCACGACCTCGGTCGCCGGGTTTTCGAATTGCGCGAGGTCGTTGCCTTTGATGCCCTGGAACTGGGTCCAGACCAGGCGTTCCTCGTTCCATTCGCCGTTCTTGTTGAAGCGCACCGGACCGACCACGGTGTCGAAATTCCGGGCGTGCATAAAGTCAGACAATTTCGCGTCGTTCAGGGATCCCGCACCGGTGATCGCCTGTTCCAGTACCTGCATCCGGGCATAGGCGAAGGGGGGCAGAAAAACGCCCAATGGATCGACGCCTTCGGCGTTGGCGCGGGAACGATAGGTTTTCAGCAGGTCCATGACGCCGGGATATCGCAGCGCGGGGGCGGGCACCCATTGCTCACCCAGAACGACGCCATTCAGCAACGGTCCCAACTGGGTTTTCAGCGCGGCGGTTTGCAATCCGACAAGGCTGCCGTCGAATAATCGCGCGGTCAGGCCGATTTCGTTGGCGGCGCGCAATATGCCGGCGGTGTCGGCGGGGTAGGAGGCGATGTACATCACCTCGGGCTCCGTCGCGCGCATCGCTCGCAGGATTGGGGCGAAATCACTGGTTTGTGGCGGATAGGATTTGTCATAGACCAGGGTCATGCCGGCGGCTTGCGCATTGGCTCGCGCGCCGTCGGTGGCGTTGCGCGCGAACTCCGCGTCGGCGCCGAGGATCGCGAGGGCTTTGGGTTTGGGTGTCATGCCCATGGCGATGTCGAAAAATCCCTGGGAAAAGGCTTTTTTCGCGTCGGCGCCGGTGGCGATCATGGCGAAATAGCGGGGGTAGGAAAATTCGGTGTTGGCGGCGAGGGCGAACAGGCTGAGGAACATTTTATCGTGCGATATGACCACCGGCATCGCGGGCGCCGTCATGTTGGTCGAATATCCGGACATGATGACATCGACCTTATCGACATCCAGAAGTTTCACATAAAGACCGGGGACGTTGGCCGGGTTGCTTTGATTGTCGTAATAAACCAATGACACCGGCCGTCCGAGCAGGCCACCCCGGGCGTTCACCTGCTCGACCCAGATATTCATCGCGAGGATGCCTGATTTTCCGACGGCGGCGAGGCTGCCGGTCAGGGCCTCGGCGAATCCGATTCGGATGGGATCGGCGGCGGATGCGATGCCCGCGGAACCAATGCTGATCAGTGCCGCGCGGCGGCTGATTTTCGTGATCATTTTATATCCTCCTTATCTCCTCCCCGCCCATTTTCTTATAGGTCTGAGACATAACGTTAGCAGCAGGGTATAGTTTGCGCCAAACCGGGGAAAGCACCATGAAATTCGGCTTCTGCATCATGCCTGACGTGACCGATATCGGCTTTTTCAGCCACATCGAAAGGCTTGGTTACAGTTCCGCCTGGGTTGCCGACAGCCAGATGCTGTTCTCCGATTGTTATGCCGTGCTGGCACTCGCGGCGCGCGAGACGAAGCACCTTCGCCTGGGCCCCGGCACGGCGATTTGCGGGACTCGGATCGCTCCGGTGCAGGCGGCGGCGATGGCGACGTTGAACGCGCTGGCGCCGGGCCGGGTGTTTCTGGGCATGGGCACCGGCAATACGGCGATGCGGACGATGGGGCAGAAGCCCATGAAGATGGCGGAGTATTCGGAATATTTGCGCGTGCTCGCGGCGCTGCTGCGGGGCGAGACGGTGGATTACACGTTCGGCGGTGTCAGCAAACCGGTGAAACTTCTGCATCGGGAGGATCGCGGGATGCGGCTCGATCCGCCGATTCCGTTATATGTGTCAGGGTTTGGACCGCGCGCGATGTCGCTGGCGGGCGAACATGGGGACGCGATTATTTTCGCCATTCCGCCGCGTGGGGTGCCGGTGGCGGAGGCTCTGGGTCACGCGCGGCAAGGGGCGGCGCGCGGCGGCCGTGACCTGGCCGGGTTCGCCAATGCGTCCCTCAGCAGCGTGTTCGTGCTGGAAAAGGGGGAGCGCGCGGACAGTGATCGGGTGAAGGCGGCGATTGGGCCGAACGTGATGGCCAGCGTTTATTATTTTTACGATACGGTGCACGAGCGGAACATCGCGCCGCCGCCGTTCCTGGCGCGGATCTGGGAGCCGTATTGCAAGTTGGTCGAACAAACGCCGCCGGATGAACGGCATTTCCGGACTCACGAGCGGCATTATACGGGCTTGCACGATGGCGAGGCGGCGCTGATCGATGAGCAACTGATCCGCGACACCTGCCTGATTGGGACGCCGGGGGAACTGGCCGAAACCATCCGTGGCCTGGAACGCGATGGGTTGGAGGAGCTGGTGTTCGCCATCGGTACCGATGCGAAATGGCGGCTCGCCGAGGATTTCGCGCGTCAGGTGATGCCGTTGTTGGGGTGATTGGGGCGCTGCCCCAAGCCCCGCCAAGAGGCTCCGCCTCCTGGACCTCCGCCAAGGGCGGTAGCCCTTGGATCCCATGGGTTTGCTCCCAGAATGAAGGAGGGCCATCCATGACCCATCAACGTCCGTGATGGCCCTCTTTCATGCTGGGAGCAAATGGATAGATTCCAAAGGGCCATGCCCTTTGGTGGGGATCGAAGGGGCAAAGCCCCTCGCGGGGTTTGGGGCTGCGCCCCATTCACCCCACCGTCAACCGCGCGACGCGTCCCATTGTGGCGCGTAACGAGGCCGCTTCCTCCGCGCCGAACGCGCCATCGAACGCCTGCTGCGCCGCCTCCCACTCTGGGCGCGCCGCGCGCAAACGGTCGCGGCCGTCCGGGGTCAGCGTCACCACCCGGCCGCGCCGATCCGCACCGGTCTCGACGGCGACCAGGCCGCCGGCCAGCAACGGGCGCAAATTATGGCCGAGGGTGGCGCGGTCCAGAACCATGCGCGCCGCCAGCACGCCGATGGTGGCGGGACCGTTGATCGCGAGGCTCACCAGGATCGGATATTGGGTGATGCGCAGGCCGTGCGGCGCCAGCGCCTGATCGTAAAGCCGGGTTACCCGTCTCGCTGCCTGTCGGATCGCGGCACAGGTGCATTGCGTTTCCAGCGGGTTGCCAATTGCGCTCATATGCCCTCATATCGCGGTCAACGTCGAACACGTCAAGCTTTTGCCGATGAAAGCCGTCTTATGACCGAACCGAAAACCCGCGCGCTGTGGCTCACCGTTGGCGCCGCCTGCCTGATCGTTGGCCTGTCCATGAGTTTGCGTCAGGTCATGGGCCTGTATCTGCGACCGGTGACGATGGATTTGGGGATTGGGCGGGAGCCGTTTTCGAACGCGCTGGCGGTGGCCAATCTGGTCTGGGGGCTGGCGGCGATCCCGTTCGGGTTCTGGTCCGATAAATATGGCGCGGGCCGGGCGGCGGCGGTCGGCGTGCTGTGCTCGATGACCGGGTTCTTTTTGGCCAGCCAGGCCTCGACCGGGCTCGCGCTGATGGTGGCCGGCGTGCTGTTGGGATTGGGCTCCAGCGGGTCCGGCATGACGGCTTTGGTGGGCGCGGTCGGACGCGCGGCGCCACCGGAAAAGCGCACCGCCGCCATCGCCTCGTTGGGCATGGCCACGGGGATCGCGACGTTCCTGGCCTATCCGTATGTGCATGTGCTGATCGAGGAATTTGGGTGGCGCGCCAGCCTGCTGGTGGTGGCGGGGACGGTGGCGCTGACCTTGCCGTTGACCTGGATCGTGTCGGGACGGCCCGCCGCGCCATCGACCGCGGTGCGCCAGCAAACCATGAAGGAAGCCTTCGCCGAGGCGTTCGCGACGCCCAGTTTCTGGCTGCTGACGATTGGGTTTTTTGTGTGCGGGTTTCATGTCGCGTTCTATTCCACGCATCTGCCCGCGTTCGTGCAGGATCAGGGCCTCGGCGCCTGGGTTGGGGTTTACAGCCTCATGGCGTTGGGCATCGCCAACATCATCGGCACCTGGCTGGCGGGTCAGTCGGGGCGGTTTTATCAAAAGCGGTCGGTGCTCAGCGGGATTTATTTCGCCCGGATGGTGCTGTTCGTGGGGCTGATCTTCATGCCGATCACGCCGTTCACGGTGATCGCGACGACGGCGCTTCTGGGCTTGTTCTGGCTGTCGACGATCCCGCTGACCTCGGGTCTGGTGGGGACGTTCTTCGGCACCAACTGGATGTCGATGCTGTTCGGGTTCGTTTTCCTGTCGCACCAATTGGGCTCGTTCGCCGGTCTGTATATGGCGGGCGTGCTGTATGACGCGACGCATTCGTATAACGCGATGTGGTGGATCTCCGCCGCGTTGGCGCTGGTCGCGGGCCTGCTGCATTTGCCGATCAAGGAGCGTCCGGTCGCCCGCCTGCTGACCCCCGCCGCGGCCGAATGATCGCGCTGTCGATCCGTGCCGGCATTGGCGTGCTGCTCGCTTTGGGCGTGTGGGTCTATGCCGTGCGGGGCGAGGCGATTCTGATGGACCTGCAATCCATGTCGGCGCGGATGCTCTGCTTCT
>JAYVXQ010000205.1:0-5485 GCA_043785025.1 Acetobacteraceae bacterium | reverse complement strand
TCAAAGCGCGCAGGCGCTCCGGGTGCATCGCGGCGTTCGCCACCGCCTCGATATCGCGCAGCACGCGGGGGGTGCGCATCAGCGACAGGCGGTGCCAGCGGGCGAAGCTGGAATAATACTCGGGCGGGACCGGCAGATCGGCGTCGAACACGCGATAGGTGGTGCCTTTGCCAAGCCGGGGGGAGACGACCTGATCGATGATACGGTAGTCGAACGTATCGCCGGCGATGCCGATGCCGGCGTGGCCGAGGGCGGTCACGGAACGATCGGCTTTCGGATCGAAGCGCAGGACGGAGAAATCGCTGGTGCCGCCGCCGAAATCGCCGATCAGCACGTTGGCGGGCGCGGTCAGGCCGCGAACGAAGCGGTAGCCGGCGGCCTCGGGTTCCAGCGCGGTTTCGATCGTGGGCCAGCCGGCGGCGGCATAGGCGCCGCGTAACCGGTGCTCGCCCAATGTGTCATCCGGTGTTTCGCCGGCGAATCGAACCGGGCGGCCGGCGACGAGCGTCGCGGGTTCGCCCGGTAAGATGCCGGTGAGCAGCAGGCCGATCAAAGCCTCCAGCGTGAAGACGCGGCCGAAGACGCGGGTTTCGCGGAAGCCGCTTTGCGCGAGGTAGGATTTCAGCGACATCATCAGGCGGCTGTCGAGCGGATCGTCGAGCCAGGCCTCGATCGCGGCGGGTCCGATGGCGTGGCGCAGCGCGATCTGGTTTTTGTTGCCCTCATTCCAGAAACAGAGGACCGAGCGGATGATCTTGAGGTCTGGGCTGATGCGCTGATGGCGCGCGATGCCGTCGTCGCCGATGATCGAGATGACACTGTTGGTGGTGCCGAAATCGACGCCGATCACGGTCATGTCCGGGGGTCCTTGTCGTGAACAGCGTCCTTGTCCGCCCGATGGAGGGGGCGGGGGAAATGGGGATGCTGATGGGGTGGCGCGCGTTGGCTCGCGGCGGGATCGTTTACACCGGGGGGCGGGGGAACGCCAGATTGGGGTTCCTGCCTGGTTTTAATCAGTGGATTTTTTTCGACGGAGGTTTCGGAGATTCACGGAGGCCGTGCGGGGTCTTTTGGGCTGTTTTTCGCGTTGCGGCGGACCGAGGCGCCTCCGTGGGCCTCAGTGGCGCGCCGTGGTCTCCGTGGTAAAATATCTTGCGTTTCGCAACGCGTGAAAACGGATCGATCGGGCGGATCGACACCTTATGCAAACGAGGCCGGATGCAAACGAGGCCGGATGCGAACGAGACCGGATGCAAACGAGACCGGATGCGAACGAGGCCGGATGCAAACGAGGCCGGATTAAAAATTCACTGACCAGCGGCCGTGAAAAAACGGCTCACCGTTGCGCGGGGGACCATTTGTAAACACGCTCGATCGTTCCGCCCATGAGCCTGGCGCGATCCGCGTCGGACAGGCGATCGGTGACACGGAAGGCGTCGACGCCTTGCTGGTACGTCAGAACCCCGATTGCGCGGGTCCAATCGGTGCCCCACATGCAGCGATCGAGGCCGAAGGCGTCGAAAATCCGCGCCAGGGGATCCCAGATGTCTTTGAAGGGATAGGCCTCGCGCGACAGCGTGCAGGCGCCGGAGATTTTCACCGTGACGTTGGGCAGCTCGGCCAATGCCAGGAGTTTTGGCAGATCGGCGAAGGGGGTTTCGAGCGGCGGTGGTTCGAACGGCTGCTGCAAGCCCAGATGATCGATGATGAGGGACGTGGCGGGGTTGCGGCGGGCCATTTCATGGGCCTGATCCAGGCGGGCCCAACACAGCAGGTTGACCGGCAGCGACAGGCGGGCGGCGGTGGTCAGCACGCGGGTGATCCCGGGATCGGCGGGGTCGTGCGACATGTCGCCGCGCATGAACAGGCGGACGGCGACAGCACCTTTGGTGCCAGCCCAATCGGTGATGGTGTCCGCGACGGCGGGATCGGTGGGATCGACCGGCTTGATCAGGGCGAAGCGGCCGGGATGGGCTTCGTAAACCTGAAGCGCGTAGCTCGCGTCGTAGCGGTACATCGTGAACGGGGACACCAGCAAAGCGCCATCGACCCCGACCGCGTCCATGGCGGCGACCATCTCGTCGCCGGTGACGTGGCTCGGGCCGTGCAGCACGGCGGCCCAGGGGCGGGCGGGGTGATCATGCTCGTAGGCATGGACCTGAGAGTCGATGATGGGCATGGGGGGTGACCTCCGTTTCCTGGTTTTCACTCAGGGTCGATGGGCGAGGGGTGATCGGACTTTCATGCCGCGGGCGGTGGCTGGGTGCAACCGGGCGGCGGCGCGCGTCCCAGAAATCGTCCGATCGTTAATTTCTGGGAATAGACTGGGGGGCCGAAACGTCTCAATTGCAAAAGCTCGTTTCGATTTGGCCAGGGTTGTGGCCGTCGCGTCACAATGCGGCGGCGGCCAGAGCGGGTTCCGATCGCATTGGCTCACGGAACTCGCGCTGATTTCTTGTTTGGGCGGGCATCTTTATCCGGCCAGGTGTGTTCACCTGATCGGATGATGCCCTGACGTTAAACGATCGCGGAAATAATCTCGCAAGGGGAATGGATCATGGCGACAGTGACATGGATCGGTCTGGGAACCGGCGCGTGGGAAATCGGCGCGAACTGGAGCACGGGGATCGTGCCCACCGCCGCCGATGACGCGTTCATCAACACCTCGCAGGTTGGAACGATCACGCATGGGGTGGGTGTCCATTCGGTCAACTCGCTGACGATCAACGGCAAGCCCGATCTGTCCGTCACCGGCGGGTCGCTCACCATTCTGGGCCTGTTCATCAGCAAGTCCGCGACGTTCCTGTCGGGCGGGACGCTGGTGGTGAACGGGACGGGGACGCTGGCGGCGTTCACGCAGAGCGGGGGGGAATTGGGCGGGGCCGGCGTGATCACGGTGACCGCCGCGATGGCGTTCTCGACGGGCACGGAAGGCGGGACGGGGACGACGGTCGCGAAAGGCGGGATCGCGCTGAGCGGTACTGGCTTCGGGCTGGATGGCGGGCGGACGCTGGAGCTTCTGGGCAATAGCGCCGCGACGGGTGCCGCCGTGTCGGTGGATATGAACGCGACCGATCCGAATACCGGATTGTCGAGTTCGGGCGCGGGCGTGCTGCGGATCGACGCGGGGGCGCTGTTTGACGACCAGACGACGGGCGGCGGGCTGACGCTGTTGGCGACGGTGCAGGGTGGCGCGGACACCGGCCTCGCCGCGAAAGTCGATAATTTGGGCACGTTCCGGCGATCCGGCGCGGCGGCGGCGTCGCAAATCGGAGTCGCGTTCAACAACGCCGGTGTGGTCGACGCGCGGACCGGCGTGTTGCGATTGTTGGGTGGTGGGACCGATACGGGCACGTTCAGTTTCCTGCCGGGTGCGACGGTCGAGTTCGGCGGCGGGCTGCACACGCTGAACGGGGCGAAGACCACCGGCACCGGGTTGATCGATGTCAGTGGCGGGACGCTCACCAGCGACACGGCCTTCGCGATCGGCGGCGCGTTGACGCAAACCGGCGGATTGTTGAATGGCGCCGGTGTCATCACCGTCACCGGCCTCACGACCTTGACGGGCGGGACGCAGTCGGGTTCCGGCACGACGGTCGCGAAAGGCGGGATCGCGCTGCCGGCCGGGAGTAGCTTCGCGCTGGATGGCGGGCGGGTGCTGGACCTTCAGGGCAACAGCGCTTTGACCGGCGCGGGCGTGATTTTGGACCTGAATGGGGCAGATCCGTCCACGGGTTTGTCAGCGGCGGGCGCGGGCGTGCTGCGGATTTCCAAGGGAACGCAGCTCGACGATCAGACGTCGGGTTCGGGGTTGTCGATCGTGGTTAGCGATCAGGGTGGCGGCGACGCGGGGGCTTCGGCGCTGGTCGATGTGTTGGGCACGTTCCGCCGCTCGGGGACCGCCGTGTCGTCGAAGATCAGTGCCGGGTTCAACAATTCCGGTGCGACGGATGTGCTGACCGGCACGCTGTTTTTGGCGGGGGGCGGGACGGATACCGGCGCGTTCAGCACCGCGACGGGCACCACGCTGGATTTCGCGGGTGGG
Source organism: Acetobacteraceae bacterium (assembly GCA_043785025.1). Classification (GTDB taxonomy): domain Bacteria; phylum Pseudomonadota; class Alphaproteobacteria; order Acetobacterales; family Acetobacteraceae; genus Rhodopila. The sequence goes on along the minus strand of JAYVXQ010000205.1, from coordinate 1,440 downwards.
GCGCATGGGGTGAATGGCGCCAAGGCCACGGGAACCGGATTGATCCGCGTCAGCGCGGGCACGGTCACGGTCGATACGACGTTCCTGATCTCCAGCAATTTCGCGCAGACCGGAGGCATGCTGGCGGGCGCGGGGGTGGTCACGATCACTAATCCGGTCACGTTGTCGGCGGGTATTCAGTCCGGCCTCGGGACGACGGTGGCGAAAAGCGGCGCGACGCTCAGCGGGACGGCGTTCGGTTTGGACGCGGGACGGGTGTTGGACCTGCAGAGCAATAACAGTGTCGTGACCGGTTCCACCGTCTCGGTGGATTTGAATGGCGTCAATCCCGATACCGGCCTGTCGGCGGCGGGTGCGGGAACGTTGCGGATCGATGTGGGCGGGCTGCTGAACGACCAGACCTCGGGCGCGGGACTTTCGATTTTCGCGACCAACCAGGGCACGGCGGATACCGGGTTGGCGGCATTGGTCGATAATCTCGGCACGTTCCGCCGGTCCGGGACGGCGGTCACGTCGACGATCTCGGCGGCGTTCAATAACGCGGGTCTGCTGGACGCGCAGACCGGCGCGCTGGTGCTGGCCGGGTCGCTGACCAACGGCGCGGCGGGGATCATTCAGGTCAAAGCGGGGGCGCGGGTCGTGAGCTTGGGCTCCCTCACGAATTTCTCGGCGGGGACGCTGACGGCGGGGACGTTCAGCATCGCCAGCAAGGGCGGGCAGCCGGGCTCGTTCGCGTTCGCCAGCGGGTCGATCCTGACCAACGCGGCGACCATCTCGCTCGATGGAAATGGCGCGAGTTTCCTGAACGGCAAGGTGGACGCGTTGGCGAACCTCGCCAGCAACACGGCCGCCGGCACGCTGGCCCTGCTGGGTGACAAGGTGTTCACGACGTCGGGCAATTTCGCCAATGCGGGGGTCGTCAGCACGACAACGCCGAGTAGCTTTGTCGTGACGGGGACGTTGACCAATACTGGGACGGTGACGCTGGCGGGCGGGACGGCGGGGGCCTCCGTGCTGACCAACAGCGGCGAGGTCAGCGGCTTTGGCGCGGTCAGCGTCGGGATCGGCAATAGCGGGATCGTGCGGGCGGCGGGCGGCGCGTTGACGGTGTCAGGCGCGGTGACCGGGACCACGGGCACGCTGCAGGCGGACGCGGCGGCCAGTCTTGGATTGGCGCAGGCCAGCTCCGCGGCGGTGTTGAACCTGGCGGCGGGGACGGCGCTGGTCATTGGCGCCAATAACGTGACGGTCTCCGGCGATTATAACAATGCAGGCGCGGGCGTGGGGAACGCGTTCAACGCGCGGGCGGGAATCACCGGGGCGGGGTTGATCCTGGCCGCGGGGGCGGTGTCGGCGCGGCAAACTCTGTCGGGGGATATCGGGGCGGCGACGACGGCGGACGCGCTGCTGGCGTTGGGCACGATCCATGTCGGCGATGTC
>JAYVXQ010000204.1:0-5493 GCA_043785025.1 Acetobacteraceae bacterium | reverse complement strand
TGTCCGCCGATTTCTCGGCGCGGGATTGGGAGGCGTTGGGCTTCGCGCCTTTGGTCGTTGTGGGTCCGATGCTGGACAACGTGCGTGCACGGCTGTCGACGACGCGTCCGAAACGCGCGATGGCGGCGTGACGGGAACGACCGGGGTTCCACCCCTGACCCCGCCAAAAGGCTCCGCCTCTTGGATCTCCGCCAAGGGGCATGGCCCCTTGGAACCATGGGTTTCGGTGGAGAGGTGTGAGGAGGCCATCGGTGACGTATCAACGTCCACGCAGGCCTCCTCACACTTCCCCACCGAACGGATAGATCCCAAAGGGCCATGCCCTTTGGCGGGAGGTCCAGGAGGGCAGCGCCCTCCTGGCGGGTCTCAGGGCGGAGCCCAGATGATCATGCCCTAAAACCCCGGCTGCTCATTAACGCAAACGACACGCCACCCCTCCGGATGCCGCTCCAAACATGTCAGCGACAGATTATGCACCGACAAATGCAGCGCATTATCCGGCCGGATCCCCAACGCGAACGCGACGGCGGCCCGAATGGTGCCGCCATGACTGACGATCACCACATCCTCACCAGGATGCGCGCGCGCCAGCCGCTCCAGCGCCGCCCCGGCGCGGTCGATGACCTCCACCATGCTCTCTCCGCCCGGAGGTTTCTCGCTACCCGCCAGCGGCCAGAACGGATGTTTGGTCAGCGCCAGTTTCGGCGGCAACTCCGCATGCGGCAGCCCCTGCCACTCGCCAAGCGACTGTTCGATCAGATCCGGCTCGACCGTCAAAGGTTGGGCGGGATAGCCGGCGGCGAAAATCGACTCGGCGGTGCGCCGCGTGCGCGACAGCGGCGTGATCTTCCACATCGCCGGTCGGGGCAGGCGCTTCGCCAACGCCCGATACATCGGGGCCTGCTCCCGCAAGGTCGTTTCGCACAGCGGCACATCCATGATCCCATACAGGATGGCGCGAGAGTTTTCGTCCACCAGCGCGTGGCGGATCAGCCAGAATCGTGTTTCGCTCATTCACCGATGCTCAAAAGCGCGCCGCGCACGCGGGCCTGATGGAATTGCCAGGCGAACAGCGCCGAGGCGGCGGCCAGCCAGATCATGTTGAGGCCAAAGGCCCATGCCAGATGATGCCAGGGGACGATGCCGGTTTGCAGGACGGCGCGCATCCCCTCGAACACATGCGCCGAGGGCAGCGCCAGGGCGATCGGCTGGACCACGGCGGGCAGGATCGAGACCGGGTAGAACACGGCGGAGAACGGGGCGAGGCCGAATAACACCGACCAGGCCAAAGGCTCGGCACCCGCGCCATGGCGCAGGATCAGGCTGACAACGCCAAGCGCGACGGCCCATCCGAGGATCATCAGGTTGATGAAAAACAGGATCAGGATCGGGCCAACCGTGAACAGGTTAAAGGCGTAGAAGGCCCATGCGAGGAGGATGGCGGGACCGACGCCGATGGCGGTGCGCAGGATGGACATGCCGATCAGCGCGGCGACCAGTTCCCAGGGGCGCAGCGGGCTGACGAAGACGTGGCCGAGGTTGCGGGACCATAACTCCTCAAGAAACGAGATCGCCATGCCCATTTGGCTGCGCAGGCAAACCTCCCACAACAGCACCCCGCCCAACAGCGCCGACAAAGCGATGGCGCCGCCAGAGCCCATGCGGCCCGCGATGAAGGTGGCGGTGAAGCCCCAGATGCACATGCCGAGAACGGGCCAATACGCCAGTTCCAGCAGTCGCGGCCAGGAGCGGCGGTATAGCGCCAGATGCCGGTACATCAGCCCCCAGACCCGGCGCGCGGCGGCGGTCATGCGCGGGCCGTCTCAGGCTGTGCGCCGCTGACCCGGCGGTCGCGGGCGATGTCGAGGAACACGTCCTCCAAATCATCGCGCCCAAACCGGTGCAGCAGGTCCCGCGGGCTGCCCTGATCGACGATCCGGCCTTGTTTCAGCATGACGACGTCGGAACACAGACGCTCGACCTCGGCCATGTTGTGGCTGGCGAGCAGAATGGCGCAGCCGGTTTCGGCGCGATATTGCTCAAGCCAGGAGCGCACGAGGTCGCCGGTGTCGGGATCGAGGCTGGCGGTGGGTTCGTCGAGCAACAGCAACTCCGGCCGGTTGATCAGCGATTTGGCCAGCGCGACGCGGGTTTTCTGACCGGCGGACAGATTACCCGCGGGCCGGTCGAGCAAGGCGCCGAGGTCGAGTTCCCCCGCCAGGCGCGCGATCCGGGCGTCGATCTGGCGCACGTTGTACAAATGCCCGTAAACGCGCAAATTCTCCCGCACCGTCAGCTTGGCCGGCAGCGAGACATAGGGTGAGGAAAAATTCATCCGCGCCAGCGGCGAATATCGGTCGCGCAGCATGTCGTGTCCCAACACCCGGATCGAACCGGATGTCGGCAATAACAACCCGAGAAGCATGGCGATGGTGGTGGTTTTACCGGCTCCATTACCGCCCAAAAGACCCAATGTGGCGCCCGCCTGGACCGTGAAGCCAATCCCGTCGACCGCGAGCACGTCACCGTGGCGCTTGGTGCCATAGGTTTTCGTGAGCGCCTCAACCTCAATCACATTCATGCGGGATGGATAGACGATTTTGGGGGATGGCGAAACCGTGATGGAGAAACCGTGATGGAGAAATGGCGGGCGTCCCAATCCGGTTTTCGCGGGCCGCTCGTTAAATAACGTCATCCAGCGGTGGCGCTCGTTAAATAACGCCATCCAGCGGTGGCGTTAACGGAATCTTCAGCTTCATGCGCGATGATGCGTCTCTGGTTGCTCGGGAGACATTGGGCCATGAGCATGTTGCTTTATGTTTTAGCCGCCGTTGTCGTGACACCGTTTGTTTTGGCCTGTTGGGCGGCGATGCTGCGCTGGGATCAGATCCGGCCGGCCGCTCCCGCCGTTCTCGCGCCTGGTACTGGGCCGCGGGCGACGCGGCTGGAGGCGAAAGCGCTGGATCTGCCGCTGGTGATGCGGGAGGTCGCTGACGCCGTCGCGCCTTTGGCGAAAGCGCGCGCGACGCGGATCCGCCTCGCGGTCAGTCCGGGCCGCACAGTCTGGGCTGATCGGGATTATCTCTCGCGGGCGTTGCGGGAGCTGGTGGAGACGGCGGTGCATGCCTCGCCCGGCGGTCAGGTGCTGATTTCGGCGCTGCCTCTGGGGACGGAGTTGAATATCGCGGTCACCGATGACGCGCGCAACGTCGATCTGGCGACGCGGGAGAGCATGGCGCGGGACGCGGGCGATCTGATCGCGATGCAAGGCGGGCGGATGGCGATCGAGGCGCGGGCCGGGTTCGGCACCACGGTCACCGTGCGGCTGCCGCTTCCCGCCGAGGCACCGGTCGAGCCGGATCAGGCACGTGTGTTGACCGAGGCCGCTGTTTAACCATTCCAGTCTCCCTTTGTCTGTCCCCGCGCGCGGTGCATACTGGCACCGACGGTTCGAAGCGGGAGACAGACCACCATGCCAGTCGACAAGCAGCCCTATCGTGACGCCATGGCCCGTTTGGGCGCGGCGGTGAACGTGATCACCACCGATGGACCGGGCGGGCGGGCGGGGTTCACCGCGTCGGCGGTCACCAGTGTCACCGACACGCCACCGACGTTGATCGTGTGCGCCAACCGGGCGAACGATTCCTATCCGGCGTTCATGACAAACATGGTGCTGTGCGTGAACACGCTGACACCCGCGCAAGAGGGCCTGTCGCCGATTTTCGCGGGCATGACCGAACATACCGAGATGGAACGTTTCACCGGCCACGACTGGCACACGCTGGAAACCGGCGCCCCGGTGCTGGACAAGGCTTTGGTGGTGTTCGATTGCCGGATCACGCAGATCGTTGGCTCCGGCACGCATGACGTGTTCTTCTGCTCGGTCGAGGCGGTGCGCGTCGGCACGGCGATGGAAGGGCTGATTTATTACGGCCGCGGCTATCACGCGGTGATCGCGAAAAGCTGAGTTTCCGTCGTGATTGGCGCCGTCGCGGCGCTGCTGGTCTGCCAACTCACCGGGGAAATCCTCGCCCGCGCTCTCGGCTGGCCGGTGCCGGGACCTGTACTTGGCCTGATGCTGCTGTTCGGCTGGCTGCTGGCGTGGCATGGCGAGGACGGCGATCCGCCCACCGCGTTGGAAAACGTGTCAGGAACATTGCTGAGCCATCTGGGCTTGCTGTTCGTGCCGGCGGGCGTCGGAGTGGTGCTGTATTTGCCGTTGCTGGCGCAATCCTGGTTGCCGATCGGGGTCGCGATCCTGGTGGGAACCGTGGCGGGCGCCGCCGCGACCGGGTGGCTGGCGATGCTGCTGTTGCGCTGGATGGCCCCCCCAGAATGACACCACCAGAATGACACCACCAGAATGACGCCCCCAGAATGACGCCACCGGGATGACACCTGATCTCGCGAAAATCTGGGTTTATCTGGCGCGCGAGCCGCTGGCCGCGCTGACGATGACGTTGCTCGCGTGGCTGGCGGCGCAGCGGGTTTACACCTGGACCGGCCGGCATCCTCTGGCCAATCCGGTGATGCTGGCGGTGGTGTTTCTCTCGGCCGTGCTGCTGGCCGGCGGGATCGATTACCGGCGGTATTTCGAGGGCGCTCAGTTCGTGCATTTTCTGTTGGGTCCGGCGACGGTGGCCCTGGCCGTGCCATTATTCCGGCAGTGGCGGCGCGTGCGGCGGGCGTTTCCGGCGATCGCTCTGTCGGTCACCGGCGGAGGGCTCATCACGGCGGGGTCGAGCGTGGCGGTCGCGGCGATGTTGGGGGCGGCACCCTCGGTGGTGGGGTCGCTGGCACCGCGGGCGGTGACGACCCCGGTCGCCATGGGGATCGCCGAGCGGTTGGGCGGTCTGCCGTCGCTGACAGCGGCCTTGGTGTTGATATCGGGGATCACCGGCGGGGTTTTGGGGCCGTTGGTGCTGGATTTGGTCCGGGTGCGGGATCCGCGGGCGCGGGGGCTGGCGATGGGAACCATCGCACATGGGATCGGCACGGCGCGGGCGCTATCGGAGGGGCCTGTCGCGGGGGCGTTCAGCGGGCTGGCGATGGGCTTGAACGCGCTGGTTTCAGCGGTGGCGCTGCCGGCGTTATGGCGGCTGGTGTTTGAGTAGGGAGGGCCGAACCGGTGGATTGTTTGAAATTCGGGCTCCTGACATTTTGGCGATCGCGTGGCGCGGGTTAATATATTCTGTAATTAAATCCAACTTGCGAGTCGTACGCTCGCGATCTCGTTAATAGACTTGCGTTCACGGAACCAGTTATCGAACCGATATGGCCGCGCGTATGTCGTGGTTTTAGCCCGTTTGCGGCGATAAAAATTAAACTTTGTTTCAAACGGAGAACGCAACCGATGTCCGTGACATGGCGGCATCGAATGCACGAAGCAAATACGGTATACCTGGGTTTCGGAGAAATCCGGGTATACGCGCCCAGGGTTGGTGTGGCGGCGGGCGCAAAACCAAAAGGATACCCGGATTTCGGAGAGATCCG
>JAYVXQ010000203.1:0-16745 GCA_043785025.1 Acetobacteraceae bacterium | reverse complement strand
TGCCGAAGTCGTCCATGGACACCCGCACACCCTTGATGCTGAGCCGCGTCAACACTTCCGTCGCGACCGGCAAATTGGAGATCATGGTGCTTTCGGTGACCTCGGCGATCAGCGCGCCGGGCGGGAGTTTGTATTTCGCCAAAATCGCCTCGATCTTCGGCAGCAACATCGGATCGGGCAGCACCTGGGGGGAGATGTTAACGGCGACGGAACAATCGGGACGCTGCTCGCGCCAGCGGCGGCATTCCAGGATCGCATCGTCCAGAATGCGGTAGGTCAGGCGGTTGATCAGACCCGATTCCTCGGCGACCGGAATGAATTGTTCCGGCGGGATCAGCCCGCGCGTCGGGCTCTGCCAGCGGGCCAGCGCCTCGAAACCGACGATCTCACCGGTCTGCAAATCGGTTTTCGGCTGGTATTCCGTATGGATTTCATTGCCGCGCAACGCCCGATCCAGCTCCTCCGCCGTCGGCGCGCCGGTGACCACGCGTTGATCCATGTCGCGCCGGATCGGATTGGACCGCAGCAGCGCATGCAGGCTGTAGGGATCGATCGGCTTGGCCAACGTTCCGGCGACGCGCAAACCCAGATCGCGGGCGACACGAAACGCGGCGGCACGCGTGCGCTCATCGACACCGGAGACGAAAATCACCGAGGGATCGGCGTGGTCGCGGCGCAAATGCCGCAATAAATGCATGCCGTCCTGCTCGCCCAAACACAGATCGATCACGACGACGTCATGGGCTTCGGCCGAGTATTTCTGGATCGCCTCATCCAGCGTGGCGGCGGTATCGGCTTTCCAGCCCAACATCTCCACGCATCGAGCCAGGATCAGGCGTTGAATCGCCTCATCGTCCACGATCAAAACCCGGAACGATACGGCCTGCATACCCATTAAATGGATCATGTCATTCTGACCTGTCATGAAAATTCGCGCACCGTTAAAATTGGCTCACCGGTCACGCCACGGTCGGCAAAAGCGCCTCCAACTCGGGGCGGACCTCACGAAATTCCTCGGCGATACGCGCCACCAGCGAAACGGTGCCGCGCGAGATGCCGGACCGCGACATCGCCTCCAACTCCGCGCAATGCGCCGCCAGCACCACCGCGCCGACGCTGGCCGAGGAGGATTTCAGATCGTGGCTGATACGTTGCATGCCCGCGAGGTCGTCGGCATCGGCGCGATCGATGAGCATCGTCAGTTGACCGGCGAAGGTATCGAGGAAAAGGCTGATCAGTTCGCCCAGAAAATCGGGCTGGCCAACATCCGTCATTTCACGGAGCGTGGCGACCATCTCGTGATCCAGTCGATCCTGCCGATCCATTGTCGATCCCTTCCCGGTTCGATGTTAACACGCGTCATCGGGCATGACCGATGACTTCGATCCCGACGGAAGCAGAATGACATTTGACTGGTTGCAAGTTTCTTTCATGTCTTGTTGTCGCGCGTTTCGCTCAAAAGTGAGATTATTAACGTTTTGAGGATAGGAAGACCCGGGCTCCGCCCTCGAACCCGCCAGGAGGCGCTGCCTCCTGGACCTCAGCCAAGGGCGGTAGCCCTTGGATCCCATGGGTTTGCTCCCGTAATGAAGGAGGGCCATCCATGACGTATCAACGCCCGGTCAGGCCCTCCTTCATTACGGGAGCAAATGGATAGATTCCAAAAGGCCTCGCCCTTTGGCGGGAGGTCCCAATGGCCCATGGGGAGGGCGGCGCCCTCCTGGTGCGGCCCGGGGCAAAGCCCCGCTCTTCACGACCCCCGCACCGCCGCCGCCAGCGCACGCACCTGATCCAGCACCGCCGCCACCGTATCCGCCCGCGCCCGCCCATGCTCATCCAAATGCGCCGCCAGAGTCTCAATCAACGCCGACGCCACCACCGCCGCGTCACCGATCGACGCCGCTTCTTTCGCCTGTGCCGGCGTGCGCACCCCAAACCCAATCGCGATCGGCAAATCGGTCACCGCCCGGATCCGCGGAATCGCCAGCGCCAGCTGCTCGGCCGTCGCGCTGCGCGTCCCCGTGATCCCGGTGATGGCCACGTAATACACAAACCCCGAGCTGCCGTTCAGCACCAAAGGCAGCCGCGCGTCATCCGTGGTGGGCGCCACCAGGCGAATGAAATCCAGGTCGTTGGCGCGCGCGTGCGGCAACAGCAGGTCGGCCTCCTCGGTCGGCAGATCGACGATGATCAGCCCATCGACGCCCGCCTTGGCCGCGTCTTCACAGAAACGTTGTGTGCCATAAGACAGGATTGGATTAAGATACCCCATCAACACGATCGGGGTCGCGTTGTCCTCCCGCCGGAACTCCCGCGTCATCGTCAGCACGTCGGCGACCTTGACCCCCGCGGCCAACCCGCGCTTGCCCGCCGCCTGAATGATCGGACCATCCGCCATCGGATCGGTAAATGGCATGCCGATCTCGATCAAATCCGCGCCCGCCCCCGGCATCCCGCGCAAGATCGCCATCGCGGTGTCGCGGTCGGGATCCCAGGCCTCCAGAAACGGGATCAGAGCACCACGGCCTTCCAGGCGCAGCGCGGCGAAGCGGGCGGCGATGCGGCTCAAAGACTGTCCCCCAAATACTCGGCGACCGAGAAAATATCCTTGTCGCCACGGCCGCACAAATTCATCAAAATAATCTGATCGCGGCCCATCGTCGGCGCCAGTTTCTTCACATAAGCCAACGCATGCGCGGGCTCCAAAGCCGGAATGATCCCCTCGACGCGGGTGCAAAGCTGGAACGCCTCCAGTGCCTCCTGATCGGTCGCCGAAACATATTCGACGCGCCCGATGTCGTGCAGCCAGGCATGCTCCGGTCCGATCCCGGGATAATCCAGGCCCGCGCTGATACTGTGCGCCTCGATGATCTGGCCGTCGTCGTCCTGCAACAAATAGGTGCGGTTGCCATGCAGCACGCCCGGCCGCCCGCCGGTCAGACTGGCCGCGTGCGCCCCGCTGTCCACACCACGCCCGCCCGCCTCAACCCCGATCAACCGCACCGAGGCGTCGTCCAGAAACGGGTGAAACAAGCCCATCGCGTTCGATCCGCCACCGATACAGGCGACCGCCGCATCGGGCAGCCGCCCCTCGGCCTCATGCAGCTGCTGTTTCGCTTCCTCGCCGATGATCGACTGGAAGTCGCGCACCATCATCGGATACGGATGCGGACCGGCGACCGTGCCGATCAAATAATAGGTATCCTCGACATTCGCGACCCAGTCGCGCATCGCCTCGTTCATCGCGTCCTTCAACGTGCCGGCCCCCGAGGTCACCGGAACGATCTCAGCCCCCAGCAGCCGCATGCGGAATACGTTGGGCTTCTGCCGCTCCACGTCCGTGGCACCCATGTAAACCACGCATTTCAAGCCCAACAGCGCGCACATCGTGGCCGTGGCGACGCCATGCTGACCCGCTCCGGTTTCAGCGATAATCCGCGTCTTGCCCATCCGTTGCGCCAGCAGAATCTGCCCCATGCAGTTATTGGCCTTGTGGGAGCCAGTGTGATTCAACTCGTCGCGTTTGAAATAAACCTTCGCCCCCCCAAACCGCTCCGTCATCCTCTTCGCGAACCACAACGGACTGGGCCGGCCGACATAATGCGTCAAATGATAGCGGAGGTCGGCCTGAAACACGGGATCGGCCTTGGCGGCGTGATAGGCGTGCTCGACCGCCAGGATCAGCGGCATCAGCGTCTCGGCGACGAAACGCCCGCCATATTCACCAAAGCGGCCATGGTCATTCGGGCCGGTGCGCAGGCTGTTGGCGATGGTCGTGGACACGCTGTTGGCTCTCCTTCGGCTGGATTTCGGTGCATAGAGCGGATCGCGCTTTGGGGAAAGCCGCGCGCCCGCCGTCTGGGATTAGCGATTTGTTAACAGGCCCGCGCGATGATGTCCGGAGCATTATAACCTGCCTTGAGGAGCATCGGATGCGGCGCGGACGATTGGCGACGGTGGGCGCCCAGATGACGGTGATTTTGCTGCTCCCCGCCAGTGTCGCGTTGGGCGTCGTGGCGGTCACCTGGTTCGCGATGCTGGCGCGGGCGGAGCAGACCGAGGCCCTGACGCGCGCCTCCGCGGGGTCCGCTTTGGTGCAGGGTTTGCGCGCGGGGGTGAACGGCGTGGTGATGGAAAGCCGCGGCCTCTATCTGGCCACCAACCCAAAACAGCTGGAACAATTCACGCGCAATCTGACGGACCAACTGGACCGGGTGGAAAAGGATTGGGCCGCGCTGGATCAGGTTTTGCCGGGGGCGGAGCGCGCGCATGCCGCCGCGATGGACGGCGCGATGCGCGCCTTCGTTACGCCGCGGCGGGATCTTGCGCGCGCGGGGTTGGAACGCGCCGCCGCCGCCGCCGCCGCCGCCGCCGCCGCCGCCGCCGCTGAAATCGGCAATAACGACCGCAACCGCTCAGCGCGCATGGAATTCAGCGCCAGCCTCGACGAATTGAACAGCATCACGCTGGCGAACATGGAGCGGCTGAAATCGGACACCATCGAGTCGGGCTTTCGCCTCGCGAATCGCCTCGTGGTGATGACCATGGCCGCGGTCGTCGCGTGCCTCGCCCTGGCACTGTGGCTGGCGCGGCGGATCGTCGCCCAACCGCTGCGCCAATTGGCCGGGGCACTGGAACGGATGGCGTCCGGAGATCTGGGCGACCCGCGTTTGCCCCCCAATCGCGAGGGCGAGGTCGGCGCGATCGCCGCGGCAGCCCATGTCTTTCACGGCAATCTGGTGCGCAACCGCCGCCTGGAAGCGGAGGCGGCGGAGGCGGCCAAAGCCCAGACCCGGCGTCACCAGGCGGTCGAACTGCACATCCAGGACTTTGGCACGTCGGTGTCCGAGGTCATGGGGGCATTGGGCCGCTCGGCCGATACGCTGCGCCAATCGGTGCGCGCGGTCGCGGGCTCCGTCGACGAAACCCGCCGCGGCGCCGATCGCGGCGCGGAGGACGCGGTGCGCGGCGCGGCGGAACTGATGACCGTGGCGGCGGCGACCGAGGAATTGTCATCCAGCGTCGATGAAATCACCCGCCAGGTGGCATCCGCGGTGCGCGAAGCGGGCGCCGCGGCGGACCGGGCCGGCCTCGCGAACGGACAGGTGAACGATCTGTCGGCCACGGCGGCGGAAATCGGCGCGGTCGTCCAGGCGATCACCGACATCGCCGATCGCACCAATCTGCTGGCCTTGAACGCCACCATCGAAGCGGCACGGGCGGGCGAAGCCGGACGTGGCTTCGCCGTGGTGGCGGCCGAGGTCAAGCACCTCGCGGCGCAAACGGCGCGGGCCACGCAGCAGATCGGCGCTCAGATCGCCGCCATACAGACCGCGACCGGCGATGCCGTGGCGGCGGTACGCGGCGTGGTCGCGTCGATCGGCGGCATCAACGAGGTCACGACCGCCATTGCCGCGGCCGCGGAGGAGCAAAGCGCCGCGACCCGCGAGATCGCCGCGACCGTGCAAACCGTGGCGGGCCGCACGGGTGAGACCACAATGGCGATGCGCGCGGTCGCCGCGGCGGCGGGCACGGCCGGCGGAGCCAGCCAGTCGATGTTGACGGTGGCCGACGATCTGGCCCAGGTCGCCGGCGCGTTGCGGGTGGAGGTCGATCAGTTTCTGGCGGCCATGCGCGCCGATGGGCGGGACCGACGGCAGTTCGAGCGTGTGCCCTGCCATGGCGAGCCGGTGACGATCCATTATGGAAAAAATGAAACCGCCGCCGCCAGGTTGCGCGATATCGGCCAGGGTGGCGCGGGTTTGGCGACGTCCGCGGATCTGGCGCCCGGCACGCGCATCGAATTGACCCTGCCGATGGTGGCGCGGCGGGTGGCGGCGCGGGTCACGCGGGGCACCGATCGCGGCCCTGGCGTCGCGTTCGCGCAGGATCCGGCATCGGCCGGGATCGTCCGTCAGGCCATGGAGGCGATCGCGGCGGCCCAAACGCGGCCCCTGGCGGCCTAAAGGGTCTTCGTCCGATCGGGCGGACCCACCTGATCGGACGAAGACGCTCGCCAAAACTAATAGTCAGCACGGTTACCGACATCCAACGTGATCGGAATCCGCGCTGACGCCAGGCCCGCAACGCCACGATATGGCCATGTTTGTGGCCTGGAAAGCGCCCCTAACCCAGGGGATCCCCTTGTGATGATGAGGTAACGCGTCAGAACCGAGAACGCCGTCCCGCCGCGCGGCATCTCGCAGGTGCGAAACTTCACCCTTGCGCGCGGCGTCAGAATAGGATTCCTACCGGTTGGTAGCCCCATCGGTCTCTTGGACAGGATAGCAATTTTGACCCAGGTCACTCATCTACCATCGAAATTAACCGCTGATTCGCTGGCGGGCACGGGTGTGCGCGCGGGCCGGCCGGTGCTGGCGAATTTAACCGCGCCATCACTGGTCGCGGAATCGTTGCAGCGGCGTGAGGGCCGGCTGTCGATCGACGGATCCCTGATGGTGGAAACCGGCGTCCACACCGGCCGCTCCGTGCGCGATAAATTCGTCGTCGATGAGCCCTCGGTCACCCGTGACATCTGGTGGGGCAACATCAACCAACGCTACGCCCCGGAAAAATTCGCCGTGCTGAAGTCGCGCGTTCAGGCCTATTTGCAGGGCCAGGAGCTGTTCACCCAGGATCTCTACGCCGGTGCCGACCCCGAGCATCGGGTGCGCGTCCGCCTCGTCACCACCCACGCCTGGTCAGCGTTGTTCGCGCGCAACATGTTCATTCGCCCGCCGGTCCACGACCTCGCGGGGTTCGAGCCGGATTACGTGATCCTGCACGCGCCCTTGTTCCAGACCGATCCGGCGATCGACGGCACAAGGTCCGAAACCTCCATCGCTTTGTCGTTCGAGCAGAAGTTGATCGTCATCGCCGGCTCGGAATACGCCGGGGAGATCAAGAAATCGATCTTCACCGTGATGAACTGGATCCTGCCCGCCAAAGGCGTGCTGCCGATGCATTGCAGCGCCAATATCGGACCCAATGAAGACGTGGCGCTGTTTTTCGGCCTGTCCGGCACGGGCAAAACCACCTTGTCGTCAGATCCAAACCGCCGCCTGATCGGCGATGACGAGCATGGTTGGGCGCCCACGGGGACGTTTAATTTCGAGGGTGGATGCTATGCCAAGGTCATCAACCTGTCGGCCGAGGCGGAACCCGAGATTTACGCCGCCACCAACCGGTTCGGCACCGTGCTTGAAAATGTCATCGGTGATGAACGCGGCATCCTCGACCTCGACGACGACCGGCTGACCGAGAACACCCGTTCTTGCTATCCCGTCGAGTTCATTCCGAATGTTGAAATATCCGGACGCGGCGGACAGCCGAAGAACGTGGTGATGCTGACCTGCGACGCGTTCGGCGTGCTGCCGCCGATCTCGCGCCTGACCTCGGCGCAGGCGATGTACCACTTCTTATCCGGCTACACCGCGCTCGTCGCCGGCACTGAGAAAGGTCTCGGCGCCGAACCGAAAGCGACGTTCAGCACCTGTTTCAGCCATCCTTTCCTGCCGAGACGGCCCGAGGTGTATGGCAAGCTGCTGGCCGAACTGATCGCGCGGCATGGCGCGCATTGCTGGCTGGTGAACACGGGCTGGAGCGGCGGACAGTACGGCGTCGGCAAGCGCATGAGCATCCGCCACACACGGGCGCTGCTGCGCGGGGCATTGGATGGGTCGCTGCTGAACGCGGAGTTCAAAACCGATCCCTTCTTCGGCCTGTCGTTCCCCGCGCATGTCGATGGACTGCCGGATGAGGTGCTGGATCCCCGCCAGACATGGGCTGACAAAGCGGCGTACGATGCGATGGCGAAGCATCTGGTGGCGCGGTTCGAGGAGAATTTCGCCGGCTTCGAGAGCGGCGTGGGTGAGGACGTCCGCGCGGTGGCGATCCGCGCCGCGGCCTGACCGGAGCTTCGCCCCAGGGGATAGAATCGGGGCGTTGCCCCAGGGGATAGAATCGGGGCGTTGCCCCAGGGGATAGAATCGGGGCGTTGCCCCAGGGGATAGAACCGGGGCGTTGCCCCAGGGGATAGAACCGGGGCGTTGCCCCAGGCCCCACCAGGGACAGGGTCCCTGGACCGCCATCTTTTTGGGTCAGGGGATGAGGCGGGCCAGCACGGCGGTTGAAACGTCACGGATGGCCCCCCTCATCCCCTGACCCAAACGGACCGGGATCCAAGGGCTATCGCCCTTGGCGAGGGTTCAGGGAGCAGCGCTCCCTGATGGGGTCCGGGGCAACGCCCCGATTCTATCCCTTGGGGCGCGGCCCCGATTCTGGCCTTTCCCCCGCACATGTGCAAAACCACCCCATGAGCAGACTCGCCACCCCCGCCTTCCCCGCCCCCGTTCTCATCCGCGACACGGACGCGCTCGCGTCCCTCTGCCAGCGTCTGGCCCATGAACCCTTCGTCACCGTCGACACCGAGTTCATGCGCGAACGCACCTATTATCCCGAACTTTGCCTCGTCCAACTCGCCGGCGCGTCCGAGGTCGCGATCATCGACACCGTCTCCGACTCGCTCGACCTCGCGCCATTGGGCGAACTGATGGCCAACCAGGCCGTCACCAAGGTATTCCATGCCGCGCGTCAGGATATCGAGATTTTCGTGCAAAAATTCGACGCCGTGCCAACCCCGCTATTCGATACGCAGGTGGCGGCGATGGTCGCCGGATTCGGTGATCAGGTCGGCTACGACGCGCTCGTTTCCGGCCTGACCGGCGGCACCATCGACAAAGCGCACCGCTTTTCCGACTGGTCGGCGCGTCCGCTGTCCGCCGCGCAACTCGAATACGCCGCCGCGGACGTGACCTGGCTTCGTCTCGTTTATCAGAAATTATGCACACGATTGGAACAGGAGAAACGCATCGACTGGGTCGCGCAGGAAATGGCCATCCTGACCAATCCCGCCACCTATCGCGCCGATCCCGAAACGGCCTGGGAACGTTTGAAAGTCCGCGGCAACAACCGCCGCTTTTTCGCTCTGGTCCGCGTCCTCGCCGGTTGGCGTGAGCAGGAAGCGCAGCGCATCAACATCCCGCGTCAGCGCCTGCTGAAAGACGAAACCCTGATGGAAATCGCCGCCATCGCCCCCACCAACGCCGACGCGTTGAGCCGCGCCCGCGGCATCACAAGGGGCTTCGCCGAGGGCCGCACCGGCGCCTCCCTGCTGGAGACCATCGCCGAAACGATCTCCCGCCCCGAAGCCAGCCTCCCCGCCATCCCGCGCGCGCGCGAAATCGCCCGCCCCTCCGCGGCCCTGGTCGCGCTGTTGAAAGTCCTGCTCGCCGCATGCTGCGAACAGCATGAGGTGGCGCCGAAACTCATTGCCTCATCGGACGATCTGGACCGCATCGCGTCGGAGGATGACGACGGCGTGCCCGCGTTGGCCGGTTGGCGCCGCGCGGTGTTTGGCGATCACGCGATCGCCTTGCGCGCGGGTCAGGTCGCGTTGGGAGTCGACGGCAAGAAAATCCGCATGATCCCGGTTTGATCCCGCGTCACACCGACCCGCGCCCAAAAACACGAAAAGCCCAATACCCGCATCCGCGAGTACCGGGCTTTTCTACTTCGTAACAAACAGACCGTGATCGGTTCAGGTTGACCCGATCACGGTCTGAAGTTTGCTTTGACGAGCGCGATCGTTCGAGGTTGAAGTCAACCTCATACGATCGCGCTCTGGCGCGAAGCTCTGGCGCGAAGCTCTGGCGCGAAGCTCAGGCGACGAGGCGCGAGATCGTGCTGTGGCTGACGTTCAGCGATTCGGCGATGGTCGCCAGCGTCTCGCCTTTCTTACGGCGGCGCAACGCATCCTGCTCCTGCTTCGGCGTCAGCTTCGGCTTGCGGCCCAACTTCACACCGCGCGCCACCGCACGGGCCTGCCCCGCCTCGGTCCGCGCGCTGCGCACGTCACGCTCGAACGCGGCGATGCCTTCCAGCACCGTCAGCAATTTCGCGCCACGCAGGTTCGTGTCAGCCCAGGGCTCCGCCAGCGAACGAAAAATCGCCTTCTTGTCGGCGATCGCCGTTAACGTACCCAACAGATCCAGCGTCGAATCGGCGATCTGATTGAGCCGCGCCACCACCAGAACATCGCCCGCCGCCAAACCTTCGATCGCGCGATCACGCCGCGAACGCTCAGCCTTGCCGGAGTCGCGTGTATCACGATGAACTTTATCGCATCCCGCCGTCTTCAACTGCGCCGAAACATCCTGCGTGCCGGACGAGGAAACCATGTAGCCATGCATCATTGTGTGCGTTCCATACTGTACTGGGCCAGTGCTGGCACCGGCCGGTTGACGAAATTATTTAAGCCTGACAACGTACTCCGGTAACGAACTAACATCATATGCGACGAATGTCGTATCGTTATACTCGTTTCCGCGGATCACTTTTTCTTACCAGACCGGAACCGGTTATCCTTGCCAGACTCTCCGGCGATCGGTCACGTCCGCCCAAACCTTTCGGTTCGTATCCGGCACAAAAACCGCAAGCCGTCTCACGCGACGGTCGTTGCCGTCCTGTCCTCCTGATATGTTCCATTTTCAGCATGAGCCATACGCGGAGGCGCTTTTTTGACGCTGCCTCCGCGTGGTCGGCCCAGTTCACCCAAACTTCGCATTTGCCGCTGGATTTAGCTTTACGTCCAGCTTCCGATACAATCTTGTATCTGGATGCAGATAATGTTTCCGCTATGCGAAAAGAAAGCACCAAACGCGATCATTTGTGCTCAGATTTGAGCATCGTTGCGCGCCCAGGCTTGGAAGCCCCGTGAAAATCTGCTCAGTTCCGGCGCGGAGTGGAGCGAACCATGAATTACGATCCCATTCGGGATGCGCCAGACTTTCGCGGGACGCTGAAAAAACTCGCGGATATCGAGCATTTAACGAGCCAGGCCGTTATCGATTTGTTCACCGCGCATCGAACCCGCGGCGATAATCTGTCGATTTCGCGCGCCACCCTGGAACGGTTCATCCAGGGCGAGGACATCACCAAAATCCGTGAGTTGCGGGTCATTCACGATTTGTTACGCGCCAATCCCAGCTATCGCCGTTATTTCGAATCGGTGACGCCAGCCGCCGACGACTTCACGACGCTCGCGCGGCTGTTCGGCGCTTTTCTGGCACCCGATACGCCCGATTCAGATGACATTCGCCCCGAGGACATGCGCGCCTCACTGCCCGGCGAGTTCGTGATGATGCGCCGCGACCACGATCCCATCAGCCTCGAACAGGGTGTGCGGATATCGGCCCTTACGCTGAGCGGCGCGAACACCGGCGTTGCGATCGAGGAAGTTCAGTCCTATCGCACCCCCGATTACGACATGCCGTTCGAGCAGACCGACCGCGGCTATCTCTTCAGCCACGGCCGCCGGCTCTATTTTCTGATGAAAGAATTGGGCGGCACCTGTGTGAAGTTCGGCGTGATCGAGCAAACCCTGCCGGAAATCGAGCGGCGTCAGCCCGTCCAATACTTACAAGGGCATCTGATGGTGGTCAGCCGCCGCGGCGTGTTTCCCCGCACCCGCTTCGCCGCCCGCCGCTACAGCCCCAATCAACATCCGATCAAATCCGGCATCGTGCGGCTGACGGATCTGGGCGATCCCCGCGCGATCGGGTATTTGCGGCTGGATTATCTGGAAGGGAACGCCGCGCTGCCGGCCTGAGCGATCGGCCCATGCCCCAACCCCGCTAAACGGGTATCCTGGTCTAAAACCCAACGCCCGGTCTAAAACCCAACGCCCGGTCTAAAAACCAACGCCCGGTCTAAAAACCAACGGGTGCTTGCGGAACCGCTTCCGCCCTCTTATGTGGGGCCGTCAAGGTCACGGAAAGGCCACACCCCATGGCGCTTGACACCATCATCAACGATCGCCCAACCCTGGTCCACCGGATCGAGGAAGCCCTCGCCTTCGACGACGTCCTCGTCGTCCCCGCTTACTCCCAGGTCCTGCCTAACGCGACCAGCACCCGCACGCGCCTCACCCGCGCCATCTGGCTGAACATCCCCCTGATCTCCGCCGCCATGGACACCGTCACCGAAAGTGCCATGGCCATTGCGATGGCGCAATTGGGCGGCCTCGGCGTCATCCACAAAAACATGACCCCCGAACAGCAGGCGGCACAGGTCCGCCAGGTGAAAAAATACGAGTCCGGAATGGTCGTGAACCCGCTCACCGTCCACCCCGACCAAACCCTCGGCGAGTTGATGGCGCTGAAAACCGCCCACAAAATCAGCGGATTTCCCGTGGTGGAGCGCGGCACCAACCGATTGGTCGGCGTCGTCACCAACCGCGATGTCCGTTTCGCCACCGATCCGACCACCCGCGTCTATGAATTGATGACCCGCGACAACCTCGTCACCGTCAGCCCCGACGCCGGACCCGAGGAGGCGCGCCGCCTGCTGCATCGTCACCGTCTCGAAAAACTGTTGGTCGTCGACGACCAGTTCCGCTGTGTCGGCCTCATCACTGTCAAGGACATGGACAAGTCCGAACTGCATCCGTTGTCGAACAAGGACGAACTCGGCCGCCTGCGCTGCGCCGCCGCGACCGGAGTCGGCGATGACGGCATCCAACGCGCTTTGGCGCTGATCGCCGCCGAGGTCGACATCGTCGTCGTCGACACCGCGCACGGCCACTCCAACGGCGTGCTGCGCGCCGTCGAGGCGATCAAGGCCAACTCCAACGCCGTGCAGGTGATCGCGGGCAATGTGGCCACACCCGAGGGCGCCCGCGCGTTGATCGCCGCCGGTGCCGACGCGGTGAAGATCGGCATCGGGCCCGGCAGCATCTGCACGACGCGTATCGTCGCCGGCGTCGGTGTACCGCAATTCACCGCCGTGCTGGAAACCGCCGCCGCCTGCCGCGAGGCCGGCGTCCCCGCCATCGCCGACGGCGGGATGCGCACCAGCGGCGACATCGTCAAAGCCATCGCCGCCGGTGCTGACTCGGTCATGGTCGGCAGCCTGCTGGCCGGCACCGACGAAGCACCCGGCGAGGTCTTCCTGTATCAGGGCCGCTCCTACAAATCGTACCGCGGCATGGGCTCATTGGGTGCCATGGCGCGCGGTTCCGCCGACCGGTATTTCCAGCAGGACATCAAGGATCAATTGAAACTGGTGCCCGAGGGCGTCGAGGGCCGTGTCGGCTACAAGGGTCCCGTCGGCAACGTCGTGCACCAGTTGGTCGGCGGCCTGCGCGCGGGCATGGGCTATACCGGCAGCGAGGACATCGAAGCCTTGCAGGCCAACACCAAATTCCGCCGCGTCACCGGGGCCGGCCTGCGCGAAAGCCACGTCCACGACGTGTCCATCGACCGCGAGGCGCCGAACTACCGCCAGGATTAGCGCATTATCCGATCAAAGTGACAATCCTGGGCGGATGAAAAATGCTCGCTAAAACAAAGAAGTAGAGCGGTATCCGCCCAGGTTCCAAAATTTTCCGCATCAACTTCGCGTCAGAGCCACGGTCCCGCGCCGAAACATAAATGAGGCCATCCTTGACCGTGACCCCGCGCACCGCCGAGGGCGGATATCAGGACGGGACGAAGCAACGGCGCTTCAGCCGAACAAAGAAACGCCTGGGGTGGCCAAAGTCAAAAAACCGTAATCCATGTGCCCGGTTGAAACAATACGTTCCCCCACGCGGTCGCTCTGGATCCGAGAGAGGATAGTATCGGATAGGAAAATGTTCTTGGACGGTGATAAGAGGGTTGCTTCGCCCTCGGATCATTACAACTCCCCGTTGGTTGCGCTAACCTTCAGCGTCGGTATCGTGCAACGAAGCCTGCGACGTGGATTCTCTGAAACATTGGATCGGGCGAGGGGAAAAGCGATGCCACGCGACTTTTGGTTGGGATGTTCCTTGTTGGCAGGCGCGGCCTGCTGGGTCGCTGGGCCGGCCAACGCGGTCCCGTTCTTCTTCAGCACCGGCAATCCGGATGGCAAGATCGCCACCCTGGCGCGCACGGCCAGCCCTGGGAAACTGGAGACCGAGACAGCCGACGATTTCGTGACGACGGCCGCGACCGTCATCACCGGCGCCACGTTCACCGGCCTGCTCGTTGGCGGCGCGACGCCCGCCAATGTCAGTAATGTCGAGGTCGAACTGTATCACGTGTTTCCGCTCAACTCGACCAATCCGCCAGGTGGACTTGTGGTCACGCGAGTGAACTCGCCGTCCGACAATAATTTTTTCGCCGCCGACAGCGCGGTGCCGGGTCAGCTCAGCTTCACGACGACGGTGCTGAACACGAGCTTCACCGCGGCCAACTCCGTGACCAGCGGCATCAGTGCCCTCCCGAACCAGTTCACCGGCGGCAACGGTTCGGTCACTGGCCAGGAAGTACAGTTCAACGTTACATTCAACACGCCCATCACGCTGGGGGCGGATCATGTTTTCTTCCGCCCCGAAGTCAATCTGGGGAGCGCCGGGGACTTCCTTTGGCTCTCCGCCCCGAAACCGATCGTCGCGCCGGGTACACCGTTCTCACCTGATCTGCAAAGTTGGATCCGTAATGATGGCACCGGGTCGCTTGCGCCAGACTGGGAGCGCATTGGCACCGACGTCACGGGCCAGGGGCCGTTCAATGCCGCCTTTTCGTTGACAGGCAACGTTGTTCCTGAACCGGCGAGCCTTGGACTGCTGGGGATTGGCCTTGCGGCTCTTGGGTGGATACGACGGCGGTGCGCAATCGCATCCTGACCTCCGTTTCGGCCATCCGCCTGACCTCAGTTTCGGCCATCCGTCGGTATTCGTGAGCCAGCGCGAACCGATACCACTCTAAGCGCTACCGCCCGTCCCGGCTCAAAAACTCGATCTGCCACCGCATCTCCTGCATCGTCAGCGGAAAACTATTGCCCGGTCCCGGCTTCAACGCCGCACCGGGCGACAGCCGCGCCAGCAAAACCTGCAACGCCACACCCGCTTTCATCGTGAACCCCGCCTGCCACGCGAGGCTCACCAGACCCTTCGCGCTGCGTAACGTCGCGGCCCGCCGCACCACCGGCAACGCCACCCCCGCCGCCGCGGCCAACAGCTTCGCCGCCTTAGGCACATCGCCCTGCCGCGCCGCCTCCAGCACCTCATCCTCCTGGGGTTTGCCGCCGGTTTCCACCGCCGCCACCGCCTTCACCACCACCACTCCCGCCAATTTCGTCCTCAACTCCTGGGCCACTTCCGGTTCGATATCCGCCCGTGCCGCCAACACCTCCAGCAAATGATTGGCGACAATGCACGACAGGGTTTTCACCGCCAGCGGCGACAATGTCGGCCGCCGCGTCAGCGGGTCCCGCCACGCCACGTGATCGGCCGCCCGTTCCGCCAGCGCATCCAACACCGATTCCCGGATCTGCGCCGAGCCATTGGCCAGCAGCGCCGTAATCACTTCCTCCGACCCGCTTTCCACCAGCGCGTCGCCGACCTCAGCCGCGATCGACGGCCGCCGCGCCACCGCCAGCCGCGTCCCCGCCGAGGGCGCCGCCGCCACCAACCCCACCAGATCGTCCGTGGTCAGCATCGGCGAGAACCGGATAATCGGCTCGCACACCATCACCGCGTGATCGCGCGCCAGACGCAGGATCAGCGCCTTGGGCGCGTCCGGCAGATCCTTCACCGCCTCGGCGATCGCCGCGCGCACCCGGACCGCCTCATCCCCCGCCAGCGCCGTCAGAGTCTCCAACGTCTCGCGCTGCAACCGCCCTTGCGCCCCCGCCGACAAAGACGGCGCCAACGCCCCCAGTTTTTGCGCCAGCAACGTCCGCACCCGCTCATCGGGATCGCGCGCCAACATGGCGTCGGCCTCCGGCGGGGTGATCGGATTGAGCGCCAGCGCCGCGCGCACGGTCACCGAGGCATCCTCCGCCAGGCCCCTCAGCACATCCGGCGCGGTCCCCGCCTGCGAGCCCAATTTCACCCGTGTGGCTTCGTCCAACATGATGTCAGGGCCTCCGCCGCGGCGACACACGCCAATGACCGCGCCCGCCCCGTTTGACCTCATACATCGCCATGTCGGCGCGGCGCATCACGCTGTCGATGCTCTCATCGCCGTCGACATCCCGCGTGGCGATGCCGATCGACATACTCAGCCGCGGCCCATCCGGGCCCGTCACCTCCGCCAGTTCGCGCGGGGAGTTGTCGCGCAGCCACTCCGCCCGTTCCGCCGCCGTCATGTGATCCGCGCCATTCAGCCACACCGCGAATTCATCGCCACCCAATCGCGCCACCAGATCGGTCGGCCGGAACGTGTCGCGCAGCAGCGTGGCGGTCCGCTTCAGCACCAGATCGCCCATCTCATGGCCCATCCGATCGTTCACCGGCTTGAAATGATCGAGGTCGGCGAACAACAGCGTCCCCGGCTGCTTTTCCCGATGCAGCCGCCCGGAATGCCGCTCGATCTCCTCCAGAAACGCCCGCCGGTTCAGCAATCCCGTCAACGGATCGGTCCGCGCCTGGCGAGTCATCTCGTGCTGCAACGCCTCGTGCTCCAGCACCATGCGGATGATGTTGGCGGCGGAGGCGATCAGCAGCATATCCTCCCGATCCCAGGCCCGCGCGCCCTCGGCCCGCCACGCCGCCAGGGTCGCCCGACCGCCGGATTTGGTCCGGCACGGCGCGAGTAAAATCGGACGGCCCGCCATGATCACCGGTTTCGCATCGGCGGCCGCGTCCTCCTCCCCCGCCATCACGCGCGAGCCCAGAGGATCCGCCAAAGCCTCGATCCCCACGCCCTCGGCATGCACCA
>JAYVXQ010000202.1:0-5521 GCA_043785025.1 Acetobacteraceae bacterium | reverse complement strand
ACGAGAAACTGAAAGTTCTGCGGTCGTTACGTCCCATGAAGGCGCACGAAATCGCGGCGCTGACGGTGCGCGGGCAATACGCCGCCGGCGCGATCGATGGCAAGGCGGTTCCCAGTTACGCGACCGATCTGAATAAGGGGGAGCCAAGTCAGACTGAGACGTTCGTGGCGCTGAAAGCGGAAATCCGCACATGGCGATGGACCAACGTGCCGTTTTATTTACGCACCGGAAAACGCCTGCCCGCCAAAGTGTCCGAAATCGTCATTCAGTTCAAATCGCAACCTTTTTCGATCTTCCCCGCCGACGCCGCCGAATGGCAACCTAACCGGCTCATCATCCGCCTCCAACCCGAGGAAGGCATGCGCCTCGAAATGATGGCCAAGGATCCTGGGCCCGGCGGGTTGCGCCTGTCGCCCGCGGGTTTGGATATTCGTTTTGAAAATACATTCAACGCAAGGTTTCCCGATGCGTATGAGCGTTTGTTGATGGACACCGTTCGCGGTAATCCAACGTTGTTCATGCGGCATGATGAGGTTGAGGCTGCGTGGACCTGGGTTGAACCGATCCTGGAAGCATGGGCCGCAAGGCCCGATCACCCGCGGCCCTACCCGTCCGGCAGTTGGGGACCCACCGCGGCTATCGCCTTAATCGAACGTGACGGACGCACCTGGCATGAGGATTTAACAAAGCCATGAAACTGATCAGCGCGACACCAAGCCCCTATGCCCGAAAAGTCAGGATCCAGTTGAAAGAAAAAAGAATCCCGTTCGATCTGATAACGGAAGTGCCGTGGAATAGTGACACGTCGGTACCGCAATGGAATCCGCTGGAAAAACTGCCCGTGCTGATTTTGGACGACGGTAAGGCGGTTTACGAATCCGCGTATATTCTGGAATGGATCGAACGAAAATATCCGTCTCCCGCGTTGATGCCAGCAGACGATGACGCGTACTTGGAAGCCCGCCGCTACATGATTTTATCGGACGGCATCTGCGACGCGGCGCTGCTGCTGTTTTTCGAACGCCTGCGGGAGGCGCCTTTACGCAGCACCCCCTGGATGGCCCGCCAATTGCGCAAAGTGGAAGGCGGCCTGGCCGCTCTGGCCCAGGATATTGGGGAACGCGATTACGCGGTTGGCGATCAATTAACGCTGGCCGATATTTCCGTCGCGGCGCCCCTCGGCTGGTTGAAGGTGCGGGCACCCGATCTCGACTGGCCAGGACGCCATCCCAACCTGTCACGGTATTACGATCGCTTATCGGAACGCGCGTCGTTCAAGGAAACGGTGCCTTACCCGCAAGCCCTGCGCGACGCGGTGGTATAGAACGTCGTCCGGTCAGGTCGATACACCTGACCGGATAAAGCCGCGCGGCAAAATACGTATTCCGATTCAGTCAGGCAGCATCTTGAACATTTTACCGTCGAACTGCATCAGGCGCATGCCCTTCATCGCCTGATAATCCGTCGGTGAGGTGCTGATTTTGATGCCAGGCAATACCATCGGCAGAGTCGTGGTGTCTGGCAGGTTGGTGGCCGCGTGCATGATCGCTTCCCGCGACAGATCGCGACCCGCTTGCTCCAGCACGATCACCAAAGCCTGCGCCATCGTATAACCGTAATACCAGACCGGATTCGAAACGTCCGCCTCGGGCGCGTATTTCACTTTCCAGGCCATGAATTCCTTCATGCCAGCATCGTCATTCCAACCCGGATCGGTCGGATCCTTCAAATATTGCGCGGAAATCAGCCCGATCGATTTATCGAATCCAGCCGATTCCAACGCGGGTTTCACCAACGCACCATTTGAGTCGATGATGTGCATGGGATGCCAGTCGATATCAGCGCATTTGCGGATGGACATGGCGGAGAATTTCGGCGTGCTCGCCTCAAACAATACATCCGCGCCGGATGACTTCAGCGCCAGGATCTGCGAATCGATGGTGGGGTCGGTGACCTCATACGACAGGTTCTTCACCACCATGGTGTCGAATTTATCGCCGAGTCCGTCCTTCAGTCCCGCGACATAATCACGGCCGAGATCGTCGTTCTGATACAGAATCCCGATCTTCGCGTTCGGCTTGGTTTTCAGGATGTATTTCGCGTACATCGCGCCTTCGAGGCGATAGCTCGGCTGAAACTGAATCGTCCACGGAAACTCTTTCGCACTGGCCGAAAACACCGACGCGCCCGAGCCAATCCAGATAGCAGGCACTTTTTTGGAGTTCACGTATTTGCGGATCGCCACGTTCGACGCGGTGCCCAATGTTTGGAACAGGATGGCGACCTGATCGTCCTCGACCAGACGGCGCACCACCTCGATCGCTTTCGGCGGGCTGTAGGCGTCGTCCAGCGCGATCAACGTGATCTTGCGGCCGTGGACACCGCCTTTTTCGTTGATCATCTGAAAATAATGAGATTCCGCCGTCGAAATCTGACCATAAACGCTCGCCGGACCGCTGAACGCCGCGTTCTGCCCGATCTTGATTTCAGTGTCGGTGATCCCGGTGGTGGTTTTTTGCGCCTGAGCCGATCCGAGGCCCAGAAGCAAAGCGACCATTGATAGTCCAAGCCAGCGACGATTCATGGATATTTCTCCCGTGTTTTGCGGCCAACTTGCGGGAAGCCCGGTCCCGATGCAAGCGGTGTCCAAGGCACCGCCTGAAGCGTTGCCATAACTCAATCGCTTCGGCATGGTTCCCACGACATCAGGAGGACATATCATGCAACCCGGCCAACGGCTTCCAGGAAAAATCGCGATCGTCACCGGCGGAGCGTCCGGCATCGGCGCCGAAACCGCGCGGATATTCGCGTTGCACGGTGCGAAAGTCGTTCTATGCGATATGCAAGACGATCTCGGCCACACCGTGGCGCATGAAATCACCGACGCGGGCGGCGTGTCCGACTATCGAACATTGGATGTTTGCAACGAAGATCAGTGGATCGCCCTCGCCGCCGATGTCGAGAAAAAATACGGCAAGATCGATATCCTGTGCAACATCGCGGGCATCTCCGGCCGGCCCGCGGGCATGACGATCCAGGCGAGCGGCGTCATGACCGGCATGGCCTTGCACGAACAAACCCTCGAAAGCTGGAACCGCATCATGGAGGTGAATGCGACCGGCGTATTCCTCGGCACCAAAAGCGTGATCCCGGCGATGCAGCGCGCCGGCGGAGGGTCGATTATCAACATATCCTCCATTTGCGGGATCGTCGGGTCTTTCGCCAACGCGGCCTACCATGCTTCCAAGGGGGCGGTGCGGATCTTCTCCAAGGCCGCGGCGATCCAGTATGCGAAGGACCAGATCCGGGTGAACTCCGTGCACCCGGGCTTCGTGGATACGCCGATGGCCCGGCCGGGCCTGCGCGGCAATGAAAGCGGCAAGGCGCGGATGGATGCGACACCGTTGGGCCGGTTTGGCAAACCCAGCGATATCGCGCTGGGGTGTCTGTATTTGGCGTCGGACGATGCCGCGTGGGTGACGGGCAGCGAGTTGGTCATCGATGGCGGAATGACCGCGAATTGACCCCCCCCCCCTGGGCTGTCCAGTCCAGGGGATCGCGACGGACAGCGGACCTCGTTCAGCCCATCGCGCCACGCGCGGTGGCGACGATTTCGAAGGAGCGCTTGCGCTTTTCGTGATCGAAGACGTTGCCGGTGACGATCAATTCGTCCGCGCCCGTGCTTTCCGCGAAGGCGTCCAGGCCACGGCGAACGGTGTCCAGCGAACCGACGACGGCGCAGGATAAAGAATCCGCGAGCATGGCGCGGCCGTAATGGTCGATGCGCGATTCAAGGTCCGGGACGGGCGGTGGCAAAAGCCCAGGACGGCCACGGCGAATGTTCAGAAAGGATTGTTGCTGCGAAGAGAAGAGGAAGCGGGCTTCCTCGTCCGTATCCGCCGCGACGACGTTCAGGCCAAGCATGATTTTGGATTTCGCCAATTGCGCGGAGGGGCAGAAATGTTGGCGGTAGGTGGCGATGGCGTCCATCATCATTCCGGGCGCGAAATGGGACGCGAAGGCGAAGGGTAGGCCGAGAATCGCGGCCAGTTGGGCGCCATAGGTGCTGGAGCCGAGAATCCAGATCGGGACGTTCAACCCGGCGCCGGGCACGGCCTGGACCGCCTGATTTTCCTGGACCGGCTGGAAATATGCCATCAGCTCGACGACATCCTGGGGAAATTCGTCGCCGCTGTTGTTCAGGTTTCGCCGCATCGCGCGTGCCGTGACCTGATCGGAGCCGGGCGCGCGGCCCAGGCCCAGTTCGACGCGGCCGGGATGCAGCGCGGCCAGCGTGCCAAATTGTTCCGCGATCAGTAACGGGGCGTGGTTCGGCAGCATGATACCGCCGGAGCCGATGATGATGGTTTTCGTGCCCGCCGCGACATGGGCCAGCGCCACCGCAGTCGCGGCGCTGGCGATGCCGGGCAAATTATGATGTTCCGCCATCCAGTAGCGGCGAAAGCCAAGGGCTTCGACGTGGCGGGCGAGGTCGAGGGAGTTGCGCAGGGCCTGACCGGCGTCGCTGCCCTCGGCGATGGGGGAAAGATCGAGAACGGAAAGTGGTATCATGGGGGGAACATGGCATCGGACGCGGCAGAATTAAAGCCATGGGGGCGATCGTCGCGTCGCGGCTTGTTGCGAGGCTGCGGCACGCCCAGGGACGGGTCCCGCCTATACGGTTTGGCGGGCTTGCCGCAGGATGGGTGAAAGCCTCGAACTCTCGCGTGCAAGGAACCCTGGCGATGACGAAACTTCCGTTGAACGGACTGAAAGTCCTCGATCTCACCGCGCATCGCGCCGGGCCCACGGCGGTCCGCCAGCTCGCCGACTGGGGCGCCGATGTGATAAAAATCGAACCGCCGGGGGAGGCCAAGGGCGATGTGCTCGGGGGCAACCGGCATGGGTTCGATTTTCAGAATCTGCACCGCAACAAGCGCGGCATGACGCTGAACCTGAAAACGCCAGAAGCGCACGCGATTTTCATGAAATTGGCGCGGGACGCCGATGTGGTGGTGGAAAATTACCGATCCGACGTGAAATACCGGTTGAAGGTGGATTACGATACGATCGCGGCGGTGAATCCGCGGATTGTTTATGGGTCCATCTCCGGATTTGGGCAGAGCGGACCGGATGCCACGCGGCCCGGCGTGGATCAGATCGCGCAGGGCATGGGCGGGCTGATGTCGATCACGGGGTTGCCGGGCCAGGGGCCGGTGCGGGTGGGGATTCCGATCGCCGATTTGACGGCGGGGATTTTTCTGTCGCAGGCGATTTTGCTCGCGCTGATGCAGCGGGCGCAAACGGGCAAGGGGCAGTGGGTGCATACTTCGCTGCTGGAAGCGCAGATTTTCATGCTCGATTTTCAGGCGAGCCGCTGGTTGATCGCGCATGAGGTGCCGGGTCAGGCGGGCAACGACCATCCGACGGGGATTCCGACCGGGGAGTTTCCGACGGCGGACGGGCATATCAACATCGCCGCCGCCGGGAACGATATTTACCGGCGGCTGTGCGAGGCACT
>JAYVXQ010000201.1:0-16865 GCA_043785025.1 Acetobacteraceae bacterium | reverse complement strand
TGGGGTCGCGCCGCCTGGGGCCGCGCCGCCTTGCCGATCGAGCCAGGCCAGCAGCGCCGCCTGAAACGCGGGCAGGCTTTTGTAATGCGCGGTCGCCGCGGGCAACCCGCGGATCGCCGCCGCCAACACCGCCGCGCCGCCGGTTTCGGCCACGCGGGTCATCGGATAAACATGCACCCGAATGCCGAACAGAATGCCGCCGGTGACCGGCAGGCGGCGCAGCGTCTGCCGCTCCACCCGCAGAAACAGCCGCTCGCCCGCATTGTCCGGCGTCACCGACGGATCATGCGCCGCGCGCCATTTGCCACCCGGCTGGAACAGGGCCGCATCATCCAGCACCGACCAGTTCAGACGCGCCGACACCGCGCCCGTCCCCACGCGCGCCATGAACCGGTCGACCGGCCGCGCCAGCCGATCCGCGTAAAACGGCACCGCCTCATGAACCGACACCAGAGGCCGCCCTAATTTTTCATGCAACCGCCAGCGGCTTGGGAAACACAGTACCGCCGCCGTCAGACGCGGTCCCTCTGGCGACGCCTCGATCAGACACAGATCTTCCTGCACCAGGCGGCCCGCCAGCTCCAACGGATCATGCGCGGCGATGTCCCACGCCTCGCCGGTCAGGTGATTGCGCAGGACGCCGCCGTCGCGCCTGAACCAATCGGGATGGTGAGCGGTCAGATGCGTCATCACCGCCGTCAGCGTTTCCGCGCATGCCGCCTCGGCCCCCGGTGTCACGCCAAACACCGCGTGGCGATCCGCCGCCAGCAGCCGCCGCCGTTCCGCCATCTCAACGACGTATAACGCGTCGATCTCGAACCATTCCGATGTAGGAACCGTCGTCAGCCCCATCGCCATCCGGTAGGGGCCGGTTTCGATCGGGAAATAAAATGTTTCCGCCGGCGGGTCGCGGGTCAATGGGTCGCGGGTCAATGGGGCGCGCATCAATACATCACGTCCCCGCCATTCGGCGACAACGTCGCGCCCACGTAAAATCCGCCATCGGGGCCCGCCAGCAGCAACGCCGTCGCCGCGATTTCCTCCGGCCGGCCGAACCGCCCGATCGGCAAGGCCGCGATGAACGCCGCGCGATCGGCCTCGGTCATCGTCGCCGTCAGATCGGTCTCGATGGGTCCCGGCGCGATCGCGTTGACCCGCACGCCCATGGGCGTCGCTTCCCACGCCAGCGCCCGTGTGAACCCCATGATCGCCGCTTTGGCGGCCGAATAGGGTGCGGAGTTCACCGCGCCTTTCAGCCCGCGTTGGGAGGCGACATTGATGATGCAGCCCGATCCCCGCGCCGCCATCGCCGGGTAGACCGCCTGCGCCATGAAGAACATGCCCTTCACGTGCACGCCCATGATCTGGTCGAATTCTTGTTCCGTATACGCTTCGAACGGTTTGCGGATATTCATGCCCGCGTTGTTGAACAGAATGTCGATTGGTCCGAAATCGCGCGCGACACCGGCGGCGAAGGCACGGCCCGCCGCGACATCGGCGACATCGACCGAGCCATGCATCGCCCGCCGGCCGAAAGCGCGTACTTCACCCGCCGTCTGTTCGGCTTTTTCGCCGTCATTCAAATGGCAGAACGCGATATCCGCGCCCTCGGCGGCGAAGGCCAGCGCCGTCGCGCGCCCGATGCCGCGCGATCCCCCGGTGATCAAGGCGATTTTCCCTGACAGTTTCATGATGATCTCCCATACGAGAGCCCCATGTTGCCCTCTCAGGCCCGCGGGACCAAATTCGGCGGATGCATATCGCCCGCACCCTTCCCGATCTCCGCGCCGCCGCCGATGCGCTGCGCGCGTCCCATCGCGCGCTTGGCTTCGTCCCCACCATGGGCGCGCTGCATGACGGGCATCGCGCTTTGGTCCGCGCCGCCGTGACATCCGGCGCCGCCGCCGTCGCGTCGATTTTCGTCAACCCGCTGCAATTCGCCCCGACCGAGGACCTGTCGCGTTATCCCCGCGACGAGGCCGGCGACCTCGCGGCGCTGAAGGCCAGTGGCTGCGCGTTGGTGTGGATGCCCGATGTCGCGACGATGTATCCCGAGGGCGACGCGACCACGATCACCGTGACCGGCCCCTCGGAAAACTGGGAAAGCGCGGCGCGGCCGGGACATTTCCGGGGTGTCGCCACGGTCTGCGCGAAACTGTTCGGTCAGGTTCGCGCCGATCGCGCGTATTTCGGCGAGAAAGACTGGCAGCAATTGCAGGTGACCCGCCGCATGGTCAGCGATTTGCATCTGCCGCTGGATATCATCGGCGTGCCCACGGTGCGCGAAGCGGACGGTCTGGCGATGTCGTCTCGCAATCGTTTTCTTTCGGCCTCTGGGCGCGATCTCGCCCCGCTACTGCACCGCACTCTGGTCGGCGCGAAACACGCGCTGCCTGAGACCGACGCTTTGGAAAACGCGCGGCGAACGCTGACGGACGCTGGTTTCCAGGTCGATTATTTCGATCTGGTGGATGGCCTTACGCTCTCCCGCATTCCCCACCCGATCGAAGGCGCCCGCCTCATCGCCGCCGCCCGCGTTGGCGCTGTCCGGTTGCTGGATAATATCGCCGCTTGAACCAAAATCAGGGAACCGCCAAGGTTCCGGCGACAGGGAGAAACCAACATGCGCGCCGCCGTTTTTCGCGATGGACAGATCGCCGTGGAAACCATGCCCGACCCGGTGCCGGAGCAAGGTCAGGTTTTGGTCAAAACCCTGTGCTGCGGCATTTGCGGCTCCGATCTGCACGCGGCGAAACACACGAAGCAATTCGTCGACCTCGCCAAACGCGCCGGCGGGCGTTGGGGCATGGATCCGTCGCGCGGCGTCGTCTTCGGTCATGAGTTTTGTTGCGAAGTCGTCGATCACGGCCCCAACACAACCAAACGCCTGAAACCCGGCACGATCGTCTGCTCGATGCCGATGTCGCTGCGCGGCAACGAAATTCTCGGCATCGGTTACAGCAACGAAACGCCGGGCGGTTTCGGCCAGTTCATGCCGCTCGCCGACCGCCTGTTGCTGGAGGTCCCGAACGGTCTGTCGCCGGCGCACGCCGCCTTGACCGAGCCGGTCGCCGTGGGCTGGCACGCCGTGCAATTCGCGCGTTTGGCGGGTGACGAGGTTCCGCTGGTCATCGGCTGCGGGCCCGTTGGCCTCGCGGTCATCGCCGGTCTGAAAATCAAAGGCGCCCATCCGATCATCGCCGCCGATTTCTCCCCCGCGCGCCGCGCCCTCGCGCAACGCATGGGTGCCGACATCGTCATCGATCCCGCCGCGATGTCGCCTTACAAAGCCTGGTCCGACGCCGCGACGCCCGAGGGGTACGACCCCGGCCGCTACGCCCGCCTGTTCAACATCGGTCCGCGGCAAAAACCCTGCGTGATCTTCGAATGCGTCGGCATTCCTGGCGTCATTCAACAGGTCATGGAGGGCGCCCCCGCGGGTGCCCGCGTCGTCGTCGTCGGCGTCTGCATGGAAACCGACCGCCTGGAACCCTTCTTCGGCATCGTCAAACAACTGAACGTGCAATTCGTCCTCGCCTACACGGCCGAGGAATTCGCCGACAGCCTGCGCTTCCTCGCCGAGGGCAACATCGACGCCGACGCGCTGATCACCGGCACCGTGGGCCTGGAGGGCGTCGCCGGCGCCTTCGCCGATCTGGCGAACCCGGACCGTCACGCCAAGGTGATGGTCAACCCATGGCTGTAACGCCATTCCCCGCTTCAAGGACAACGGGCTTATGATCGATGTCGAAACAAAATCCGGCTGGCGTAAAATCACCCTGAACCGGCCGGAGAAACTGAACGCGGTCAACCCGGCGATGCTGGAAGCCCTGCTCGCCGCGATCGACACCGCCGAGGGCGATCCAAAAACCCGCGCCTTGCTGCTGACCGGCGCGGGCCGCGGCTTCTGCGCCGGCCAGGAACTCGGCCCCGAGGTCACGCCCACGCAAGCCGGCCCGCCCGATCTGGAAAAACTCGCCGGCGTGTTCCATCACGAGGTCGTGCGCCGCCTGCGCGAATCCCGTCTGCCGGTCGTCTGCGCGGTGAACGGTGTCGCCGCCGGCGCGGGTGCCAGTTTCGCGCTCGCCTGCGATATCGTTCTGGCCGCGAAATCCGCGCGTTTCGTGCAGGCCTTCGTGAAAATCGGCCTGGTGCCCGATTCCGGCGCGACGTATTTCCTGACCCACGCCATCGGCGAGGCGCGGGCCCGCGCGCTGGCCATGTTGGGCGACGCCATCAACGCCGAAACCGCCGCCGCCTGGGGCATGATCTGGAAAGCCGTCGACGACAATGCGTTGATGACGGAGGCCGAAGCGCTCACCACGTCGCTCGCCAACGGCCCCACCGCGGCACTCGGACAAATGAAAAAACTGTTCGACAGCGCCGGAACGAATTCATTACGTGATCAACTCGACCTGGAAGCGGTGGCGCAGGGTGTTGCCGGCCGCTCAACCGACTACGCTGAAGGGGTCCGGGCGTTTCTGGAAAAACGCCCGCCGGTCTTCCGCGGATGACGGACGCCGAGGTTCTGGCGCGCCGTTGCGCCGCCGTCATGTGGAAGGACGACGCCGCCAGTCAAAGCCTCGGGATGATCATCGATCACGTCGGTCCGGGCATCGCGCGACTGACGATGAAGGTCCGCGCCGACATGGTCAACGGTTTGGGCCTGTGCCATGGCGGATTGATCTGCACGCTGGCCGATTCCACCATGGCCTTCGCCGCCAATGCCCATGGCGCCCATGCCGTCGCGCACCATTTCGCCATCACCTTCATCCGTCCTGGACATTTTGATGAAATCCTGACGGCCGAGGCGACCGAACGGTCCCGCCAGGGACGCGCCGGCATTTATGACGTAACCGTGACGGGCTCATCCGACGGATCGGTCGTCGCCGAGTTTCGCGGCCATACCAGATTGACCGGCGGACGGTTTTTCCCCGCCGATGCCGCGTTTTCAGACCGGCTGAAAACGCGCTGACACCAACCGGGATAAGGAGGCTTCCACCGTGGATCTATCGCAAGCAACCAAAGACATCCTCAACGCCACCGCGACATCGACCCTGACCGGGTTTTTGAACCGGCGCGACCTGAACAACATGTTCTTGCAGGATGTGTCCCCACTGCGGCTGGGGATCCCGCGTATGGTCGGCTTCGCCTACACGCTTCGTTTCATCCCGCACCGCAAAGACAAAACCAGTCCATTGGGCAACGCCCAACAGACCGCGATGGAACAATGCCCGCCCGGTCATGTGCTGGTGATCGATTCGCGCGGCGACGCCCGCGCCGCCTCCGCCGGTGATTTATACATCGGCCGCCTCGCCGCCCGGGGCTGCGCCGGCATTGTCACCGATGGCGGATTTCGCGATTCCGAGGGTGTGTTGAAGACCGGTCTGCCCGCCTATCACCGCCGGCCCACTTCGCCGCCCTCGCCGATCGTGCATCAACCTTATGACATCGGTCTGCCCATCGCCTGCGGCGGCGTGGCGGTGTATCCCGGCGATGTCCTGGTTGGCGATTGCGACGGCGTCGTTGTCATCCCCGCCGATCTGGTCGACGAAATCACCGCCGAGTGCGCGGCGCAAAACCTGTTCGACGAATTCGCCGAGGCCGAGGTCGCCAAAGGCCGTTCCCTCATCGGTCTGTTCCCGATTCAGAACGATCAATGCAAGGCCGATTTCGCGGCCTGGAAGAAAACCCGCGGCCCGGTATGATAGCGGGACTCGATCGGATCGAAACGGCGTCGCGGGATGAACTCGCGGCGCTGCAACGCGAACGGCTCGCGTGGTCGTTGCGCCATGCCTATGACAACGTGCCGCATTACCGCGCCGCGTTCGCCGCCGCCGGTGTGCATCCCGATGATTTTCACGATCTGGACGATCTGCGTCGATTTCCCCTGACCACCAAACAGGACCTTCGCGATAACTACCCATTTGGGATGTTCGCCGTGCCGCGCGACAGGATCGCGCGTATCCATGCGTCATCCGGCACCACCGGCAAACCCACCGTCGTGGGCTATACCGCCGGCGATCTCGACACATGGGCTGGCGTCGCCGCCCGCTCGCTGTATGCCGCCGGCGCGCGTGCCGGCATGATCCTGCACAACGCCTATGGCTATGGACTGTTCACCGGCGGGCTTGGCGTGCATTCCGGCGCCGAACGGTTGGGCATGGCCGTCGTGCCGGTGTCGGGCGGGATGACCGAGCGCCAGGTGCAACTGATCGACGACTTCAAGCCCGAGGTCATTACGGTCACGCCGAGTTACATGCTGGCCATCCTGGATGAATTTCACCGCCGCGGTCTGGATCCCGCGCGCAGTTCACTCAAAATCGGTATCTTCGGCGCCGAACCCTGGACCAACGCCATGCGCGCCGAGATCGAGGCGGGGTTCGCCATGGACGCCGTCGATATCTTCGGCCTGTCGGAGGTCATCGGTCCCGGTGTCGCCAACGAATGCATCGAAACGAAAGACGGCCCGCATATCTGGGAAGATCATTTTTACCCCGAGGTGATCGATCCCGCGACCGGCGCCGTCCTGCCCGATGGCGAGGCGGGGGAACTGGTTTTTACCTCCCTCACCAAGGAAGCGATGCCCGTTATCCGTTACCGCACCCGCGATCTCACGCGGCTTTTACCTGGCACGGCGCGGACGATGCGGCGGATGGAGCGGGTGACCGGCCGCTCCGACGACATGATGATCGTGCGCGGCGTCAATTTGTTTCCGACACAGATCGAGGAACAAGTGCTCAAAAGTCCCGCCTTCAGCGGACATTATCAAATCGTTCTGACCCGCGAGGGGCGGATGGACGATGTCGCCGTGCATGTCGAGGCGCGTCCAGGCGTTGATGCGGCCGATCAGGACGCCGCTGCCCTGGTCTTGCGCATCAAGCAGATGGCGGGCCTGACCACGCGCGTGATCATCGAGAAGCCGGGAACCATTGAACGCTCCATGGGGAAGGCGCGACGGGTGATCGATCGGCGCGGTATCAGGTAAGTGCCGCAACGATCGCCTTTCGCGCCGCGATCACCCGCGCCAGCCCCTCAGCGTGTGTCAGACCCCTGGGCGCGCCGAGTGTGATATGCGTTACGCCCGCCGCCCGATACGAAAGCGCTTTTTCAATCAGGTTCGCATCGCCCGCGACGATCGACCCCCGGATTGGAAACCCCGCGACATCGCGTCCGGCGTCGCGCAAATAACCCTGGAATCGCGGGATATGCGGCAGAAAATCCCCGATCGACATCCACCCGTCGCCCAGACGCGCGACGCGGCGCAGCACCTTCTCGGACGTTTCTGTTCCGAACCAAATCGGAATAGCGAAGCCCGATGGGCGATTGAGGCCTACTGAATTCAGCTCATGAAACCGCCCCTTGAACGTGACATAGGGTTCCGACCACAGCCGCCGCAGCACCGTGACCTGTTCCTCCATCCGCGCGCCACGCGTGCGAAAATCCTGACCCAGAGCGCGATATTCCGCCGCGTTCCAACTGACGCCGATCCCCAGATCGAACCGCCCGCCGGATACCAGCGCGAGTTCCGCCGCCTGCTTCGCCACCAGCACCGCGGGCAGCGACGGCAGGATCAAAATCGCGCTCATGAAACGCATGCGTGTCGTCACCGCCGCCAAAAACGCGAAGGTCACGAACGGATCGTGAAACGGTCCGGTGTACTGCGCTGCCGCGCGGGCGGGATGCGTCCCGTCCGGCTGGCCCAACACATGGCCCGCGGTCGCGGTGAAATCGAAACCGGCTTCCTCCAAAGCCATCGCGTAATCCCGCATCGCGGCGGCATCCGCCAATGCCTTCAGAGGAAAGCCAGAACCGATCCGCATCCTCAGACGACGCCGAAATCAATCAGATTGCGCACCGGCGCGCCGGACTTCAATTGCGCGAACCCGTCATTGATCTCATCGAGCTTGATCTTCCCGGAAATCAACGTATCGAGTTTCAGGCGCCCCTGCTTCCACAATTCCAGCAATCGCGGCATATCGACCCTGAAACGATTACCGCCCATGCTGGTGCCCTGGATTTTCCGGTCGCGCAGGAAATCCGCGCCATGCAACTCGATCTTCGTCCCGAACGGGATCATGCCGATGATCGTCGCCACTCCGCCGGGACGCAACATCGCGAAACATTGTTCCGCCGTCGCTTTGGTGCCGATCGCCTCGAACGAATAGGGCACGCCCTGCCCGTTGGTCAGGTCCTTCACCGCCGCGACGGCATCGACGTTGGAGGCGTTGATGATATCGGTTGCCCCCATTTCGCGGGCTTTTTCCAGTTTGTGCGGATTGGTATCGATCGCGATGATGCGCGACGCCCCGGCCAGAGCGGCGCCATTGACCGCGGACAGGCCGATGCCGCCGCAACCGACGACCGCGACGGTGGCACCGGGCTCGACTTTCGCGGCGTGGAACACGGCCCCCACGCCGGTCATCACGCCGCAACCCACCAAAGCCGCGCGATCCAACGGAATATCCTTGCCGATTTTCACGACGGCATGCTCATGCACCAGCATCTGCTCGGCGAACACCGAAAGATTGAACGCCTGATTGAGCGTTTGCCCTTTCCACTTCAATCGCCGCGCCGCGCCCGGCAGTAATTTCACGTCGTTATTGTCGCACAGATTGGTATGGCCGGTCGTGCAATAGTCACACTCCCCACAAAACACCGACAGACACGTGATGACGTGATCGCCGGGCTTCACATAGGTAACGTCCTCGCCCACCGCCTCGACCACCGCGGCGCCCTCGTGACCGAGGATCGCGGGCACCGGATAGGGATACAGCCCCTCCATGAAATGCAGATCGGAATGGCACAGCCCAGCGAAGGCGGTGCGCAGCAAAACCTCCCGCCGTTTCGGCTTTTCGATCTCAACCTCCTCGATCGTCAGAGGCTGATGGGGCGCGTGAAAGATCGCGGCTTTCATGATGTCTTCCTCCTGTTCTGTTGCCAGCCTAGCCGTGACCGGCGAGGAGAGGAAGTACTACATACGCGTGGATAGACGCGGATATCCGGAATTTGGTAAAGAAGACGGGCTCCCGGCTTGTAGCCATTAACTACAAGCCGGGGCCGGTTGAGCTTACCTCACTTACGGATCAGGAATTTGATCTGGAAGCGCCTTTTGCCCCACCGGAGTTCGACGTCAATGCTGAGCATCGTGCCGTTCTCCAGGCGGCGGAATTGCCGCGCCCCGATCGTGATGGGTACCCCTTAAAAACGTGTTAACAACACACCCGGGGCGCGGGATTTTCGCTCAACACCATCTGGGTTTGCGTCACCTTGGCGACGAGGCGTCCATCGGGCCGCGTCAGCGACGTTTCCCAAACCTGCGTGCTACGGCCGCGATGCAACGGCACGCCGCGCGCCGTCAGCACCATGCCCAAAGGCGCGGCGGCGAAGAAATTGGTTTTGCTCTCCAGCGTCGTCGTCCCCTGCCCATCGCGCAAAGTCACCCAGGTGCCGATCGCGCCCATCGTATCCGCGCACGCCATGATCGCGCCGCCATGCAGCGCATTCATCGGGTTGCACAGTTGCGGCCGCACTTCCATCTCCGCTTCCAGCACGTCCTTTTCCACCCGCGTGAACCGCGGGCCGGCATGTTTCGCGATTTCCGGCAACTCACGTTGAATTTTCTCGATGTCCATTCGATAGTCCCTTCGCGGCCCATTCGCCGCCGCGGCATCCTGACCCGAGCCAGGATCATCTTTCAAGGACCAGCCTCATGACCCATCACGCGGAAACCACGATCGGACACATCCTCGCCAGCGACGGTTTCCGATCGGCCGCCGAGGTGCTGGCACGGGAGCATGATCGCACCGTCGCCGACATCATCCGTCTGACTGAAATCGAGGCGCCGTCGTTCCAGGAAGCCACGCGTGCCGCGATCTGGCACGACATGGCGAAAGCGCACGGGCTGACGGACCTCGCCATCGACGCCGCGGGCAACGTCACGGCCATGCGCCGGGGCATCGGCAACGGTCCGCTGATCTGTGTCGCGGCCCATCTGGACACGGTCTTTCCCGCCGGCACCAACGTCGTGGTGCGGCGGGAGGGCACGAAACTGTTTGCCCCCGGCATCGGCGATGACACGCGCAGTCTGGCCGTGCTGCTGGCCTGGGTTCGCGCGATGGACGCGGCGGGCATCGAGACGCGCGCCGATATCCTGTTCGTCGCCGACGTCGGCGAGGAAGGCACCGGCGATCTGCGCGGTGTCAGGCATTTGTTTCAGACGGGACCTTACAAAGATCGCATCAGCCAGTTCATCACCGTCGATAGCCCGAACATGGACCGCATCGTTACCGGCGGTGTCGGATCGAAACGATATCGCGTGACGTTCAAAGCGCCCGGCGGCCACAGTTACGGCGCGTTCGGCGCGGTCAATCCGCTGTTCGCCATGGCCGACGCCATCTCCCGCCTGAGCCGCGTCCCGGTGCCCGTCGAGCCCCGCACGACTTACAGTGCCAGTGTCACCGGCGGCGGCACCTCGATCAACTCCATCCCCAACGCGGTGTGGACCGAGTTCGACCTCCGCTCGGAATCCATCGACGAACTCGAAAGATTGGAACAGCGATTTCTGGACATCGTGCACGCCTCGGTCGCGGCGGAAAACGACATCCGCTCCACCCGTCAGGGGCCGGTCACGGTCGACATCCTGCGGATCGGCGACCGTCCCGCCGGTTACACGTCCGAAACGCATGAATTAGTACAATTCGCCAAAGCCGCGATCGAGGCCAAAGGTTTTGAAACCGGGTTCGCCGCGTCCTCCACCGACGCCAATATCCCGATGGCGCTTGGCATTCCCGCGATCAAAATCGGTTCGGGGGGCACCGGCGGACGCGAACACTCGCTGGAGGAATGGATCGATGTCGAACCAAAAACCAGCTTGCGTGGCATGGAAGCCGGTCTCGCGACGCTCCTGGCCGCCGCCGGCGTCCTCTGACCACGCCATTGCCCCGTACTGGGCTTGGATGTTTAACTACCGTCTGAAAACCGGAGGCGACAGCCATGAAGCTGATGTGGTTCCATTTAATGCCGTATACCGAACTGCCCGAGGATTTTAAGGAAAAACACCCCTCGGTCTGGGTCGATATCCATTCGTCTTTGTTCGATCCGAAGCGCGCGCATCTGATGTACAATGATTTCATGGATGAGCTGGAATACGCCGCCGATCTCGGCTACGACGCGATTTGCGTGAACGAGCATCATTCGAACGGCTATGGCCTGATGCCCTCGCCCAATCTGATCGCCAGTTCGCTGGCGCGGCGCACCTCGGACGCCACGATCTGTGTGATGGGCAATTCGATCGCGCTGTATAATCCGCCGACCCGGGTGGCCGAGGAATTCGCGATGATCGACGTCATCTCCGGCGGGCGCCTGATCGCGGGCTTCCCGGTGGGCACGCCGATGGATGATTGTTTTGCTTACGGACAGAACCCGAGCCAGCTGCGCGAACGGTATCTGGAGGCGCATGACCTCGTGATCCGCGCCTGGTCCGATCCCGACACCTTCGCCTTCAACGGCCGTTACAACCAGCAGCGCTATGTGAATATCTGGCCCAGACCGATCCAGCGCCCGCACCCGCCGATCTGGATCCCCGGCGGCGGATCGGTCGAGACCTGGCAGTGGTGCGCTGAGAAAGATTACGTCTACTGCTACCTCTCCTATTACGGCCACAAAATCGGCAAGGCCACGATGGACGGGTACTGGGCTGAAATGGACCGGCTTGGCAAGGATCGCAACCCGTACCGCGCGGGGTTCGCGCAAACCGTCGCGGTGGCCGAAAGCCGGGACCAGGCCATGGATATGTATGGCGAGGCGGCGGAATATTTCTTCGGCCGCTGCCTGCACATCGATCCCCGCTTCGCCGCCCCCGCCGGCTACACGACCGAGGCGACGATGCGCTTCGGCCTCACCAGCCAGGTCAGCGCCGCGGCCGCGAAATCCACCGCGCGCCCCACCTTGATCAAGGACCTGGTGGAGGCCGGGTA
The DNA here is from genome assembly GCA_043785025.1 of Acetobacteraceae bacterium. GTDB lineage: Bacteria > Pseudomonadota > Alphaproteobacteria > Acetobacterales > Acetobacteraceae > Rhodopila. The sequence continues at coordinate 4,887 of JAYVXQ010000201.1, read as the reverse complement.
TATCGTCATCGGATCGCCCAAGGACGTCACCGAGCAACTGGTCGAACTCGCGGAAAGCCTGAACGTCGGCAACCTCATGCTGTTGATGCAGTTCGGCAACATGAACAAAACCCTGACACAGTACAACACCAGGATCTTCGCGGAAAAAGTCATGCCCACGCTGAAGAAATTCTATGGCGAATGGGAACATCGCTGGTGGCCGCAACCGATGGAGGACGCCAAACGCGCCGCTATTCCGGCTTACGTGCCTAAAGTGGCGGCGGAATGAGCGTGAGGTGAAAACGCGCTGCTGCATCGCTGGCGGGGGTCCCGCCGGCATGATGCTTGGGCTGCTTCTGGGCCGCGCTGGCATCGATGTCGTCGTGCTGGAAAAACACGCGGATTTCCTCCGTGATTTCCGCGGCGATACGATCCACCCCTCCACCATGCAAATCCTGCACGAACTTGGCTTGTTGAACGATTTTCTGAAACGCCCGCACACCCCGACCGCGACCATGGGCGTGCAAATCGGCGGCGCGTTCATGGATCTCGCGGATTTTTCACATTTGCCAACGCAGGCCAAATTCATCGCGATGATGCCGCAATGGGAGTTTTTGGATTTCATCGCGCAGGCGGCGAGCCAATATCCGTCATTCCAGCTGCGCATGCGGACCGAGGCCACCGGCTTCACCGGTACCGGCGCGGTCAAAGCCAATACTCCCGACGGCGATCTCACAATCGAGGCCGATCTGGTCGTCGCCGCCGATGGACGCCATTCCACTTTGCGCGACGCCGCCGGGTTCCATCCGATCGAAACCGGCGCGCCGATCGACGTGCTGTGGCTGCGCCTGTCGCGCAAACCCTCGGATCGCATGTCGTCGATGGGCCGCATCGAGTCCGGACGTTTCATGGCCGTTCTGGATCGCGGCGATTACTGGCAATGCGCCTATGTCATTCCCAAGGGTGGGATCGATGCCACCCGCGCCGCCGGCCTGCCTGCGTTCCGCGCCGCGATCGCCTCGCTGATGCCATTATTCGCCGACCGGGTCAGCGAACTCGCGTCGTGGGATGATATCAAATTGCTGACCGTCGCAGTCGATCACCTCGCGGAATGGAGTAGGCCAGGATTGCTGTTCATTGGGGACGCGGCGCACGCGATGTCGCCGATCGGCGGTGTGGGCGTCAACCTCGCGGTCCAGGATGCCGTCGCCGCCGCCAATATTCTGATCCCGAAATTCAAAACCGGAACGATCAGCGCGGAGGACCTGCGCGCGGTGCAGACGCGGCGGGAGAAGCCGACGCTGAAAACCCAGCGGTTACAGGTATTCCTGCAGAATCGCGTGATTTCGCCGGTGCTCGCCTCGTCGGGCCCGTTGCACCCACCCTGGCCGCTGCGGCTGTTGCAGTGGTTTCCCATCCTCCGCCGCATCCCCGCCCGTGTCATTGGCATGGGATTTCAACCCGAACATATCCAGACATAGGAACAATCGCATGGCCCGCCAGCAAATCGTGTCGGAGAAAATCGGCAAGCCCAGTGGACATTTTTCGCAGGCGAATGTGGTGGAGGCGCGGGGGAGGATTGTTTTTATTTCCGGCATGACCGCCAAACGCGCCGACGGCACGATCGCCGGTGTGGGCGATCTGGAGGCGCAAACCCGCCAAATGTGCGAAAACGTCAAAGCGGCGGTGGAGGCCGCGGGCGGTGCCATGACCGATATCTGCCGCGTCGACGTCTACGTGAAAGACATGAGCGGCTTCGAGATCATCCACCGCGTGCGTCGCGCGTATTTTCCCGATCCGCCCCCCGCCTCCACCATGGTCGCGGTCAGCGGCTTCACGCATCCTGATTACTTGATCGAAATGTCCGCCATCGCGGTGATCCCCGGCTGATGGACGCCCAACCTCAGATCCTGTTCACCCCTCCGGTCCCGCGCCCGCCCGACGCGCCGTTACCGCTGCGCGCCTTCCTGCGCGCGATCCGCGAAAACGCCCTGACCATCTGGCCCAACTCCGCGTACCATGACCCGGCGATGACCCGGCAATTCCTCGGCCGCACCAATGTCCTGCTCAACGCGCCCGACGCGATCCACCATGTGCTGGTCGACAACCACGCCAATTACCGCCGCTCCGCCGCCTCGATCCGCATCCTCCGTCCGATCACCGGCCAGGGCTTGCTGCTGAGCATGGGCGAGGCCTGGAAGCTGCAACGCCGCACCGTCGCCCCCGCGCTGGCACCCCGCGTGATGCCCCTGCTGTGCCGCCACATCGTCGCCGCCACCGTCGAGGCGCTGGATAGCGCGGGCGGCGCCGTGGACCTGCTGGCGTTCATGCAGACCCTGGCGCTCGACATCGCCGGCCGCTCGATGTTCTCGCTCGAAACCCGCGCTCATGGGCCCGCGATGCGCCGCCTGCTGACCGAGTTCGCCGCGCATCACGCGCGCCCGCATATGCTGGACATGCTGCTGCCGCCGTCGATCCCGACGCTTCGCGACTGGCGGCGCAATCAGTTCAGCAAGCGCTGGATGCGCCTGATTGAAACGATGATGGAAGCGCGGATCGCCAGCGCGACGCATGACGGCCCGCCGCGAGACCTGTTCGATTTGCTGCTTGCCGCCCGTGATCCGGAGACGGGGGCCGGCTTTACCGCTCAGGAATTGCGGGATCAGGTCGCGACGCTGATTTTGGCTGGTCATGAGACCACCGCCGTCACCTTATTCTGGGCTTGCATGCTGCTGGCCCGCGCGCCCGGCATCCAGGCCTGGCTGGCCGAGGAACTGTCCGGCCTCGATCTCGCCACGGAAAACATCCAGACCCGGCTGATCCGCACGCGCGCCGTGGTGAACGAGGCGCTGCGCCTGTTTCCCGCCGCCTTCACGCTGGTGCGCGAAACGATCGCGCCGGACCAGGCCGGTGAGGTGAACCTCCCGCGCGGCGCGGTGGTCATGATCGCGCCCTGGGTTTTACACCGCCATCACGCGTTCTGGACCAATCCCGGCGCCTTCGATCCTGGGCGGTTCATGCCAGACGCGCCAACACCGCCGCGCTTCGCCTTCATGCCGTTCGGGGCGGGTCCCCGCATTTGCGTGGGCGCGCAATTCGCGATGGCCGAGGCCGTGCTGGTTCTCGCGCATCTTGTGCAACGGTTCGGCATTGACCTGCATGACCCGCGGCCGATCCTGCCGGTGGCGGTCGTGACGACCCAACCGGATCACGCGCCGATATTCACGCTGACCCGCCGTACGCGGTAAACAACGGGGGCCGCTATCCCATCCCCTCCGCCGTCGTCCGCACCCCCTTCGCCGTCCCCCGCCGTCCACCGGGCTTTGCATTCTCCGCCGCGATGCCGAACCGGAGCATATAAGGACGGAACCGGTCCCGCTCGGCCGCCTCATCCAGACCGTGATCGCGGAACGCGTAACGACGCGCGCCATAGCCTCCGTTGGGGCTGGCCGCGACATACCGCTCGATCCCCGCCATCGCCGCTTCGTCCGGCTCGATGCCGAAATGCCGGTAAACCCCTTCCACGGTCGCGGCCGGATCGCTGATCAGATCCATATGGTGCACGTGGCAAACCGGCTCCGCGAGGCCCGCGTCGTCGCCGATTTCCATCATCCGCCCGGCCCCCGCGAGCCAGCGGGCGCTCTCGTCCCGCCCGATCGTCCTGGGGTCCAAATCGCGCGAAAAAGGGCGGCGCAAAACCTCGGTCAGCCGCGCCACCGACAGCAGGACCTTCACCGGATCGCGGTGCACGAAAATCAACCTTGCATCCGGGTACACCGTTCGGATGGCCCGCAGCGCGAACACGTGCTCCGGACATTTCAGGATCCATTGTCGCGGGGCGACATGGGATAATTGTCGCGGGGCGACATGGGATAATTGGCGCGGCGCGCCATGGGATAATTCAGTTCGCGGCGCGCCATGGGATAATTGACGCGGCGCGACACGCGGGGCGCCGTTCGATGGACCGTTAAGCGGAGCGCGATCCTGATATTGCAGGTGCTGAAGAAACCGGCGGTGGAATTCATACGCGGGCACGTGCCGCGCGACATCCGCGTCCAACCACTGGCGGTAGGCCGGTACGTAATAGTTCGTATCGAACCGCAGGCTGCGAAACATATGGGCGGTGATCTCGCTACATTCCTGCGGCGACGTCGCGTCCAATGGATGCAGACCGCGGAATTCTGGCGCCAACCGCTCGAACGCCTTCAGCTGCCGCGCCACGCGCCGCGCGCGCTGATCCGGGCCCAGGCCCAAACCATCCGGCCACGGAAAGATCGTCTCCCATACCAAAGGCGCGCGGTTCGCCGGATCCGTCATCATCAGCCGATGCAAAAACGTCGTCCCGCTGCGCGGTAATCCCGTGATGAAAATCGGCCGCTCGATCGTCTGCGCCGCGATCTCGGGCCGCGCTGTTTCCTCGGCGTGGAAGCGCAGCAGGTTGGTGAGGAACCGCACCACATCCCATTGCGTGGCGAGGCGTCCGACCAGGCTCAGATCCGCCTCGGGCGCCGAGCACGATGCCAACAGCCGCCGCAACGGTTCGATAAACGCCACGTCACCGAAATCGCTCAGACCGGATCGCCGTTGCGCCCGCGCGATCAGCGTTTCCGCCAGGATCGGCCGCCGCAAAAGTCCAGCCATATCCGCGGCCGCGTCGGCGATCCGCAAAACCCCGGAGGTTATCGTCACGCACTCACCTCACCCTTGTTCCCCCAGACTTAATCCGCCGTCCTGGCAAAAGGGAAGGGCAAACCCATCCGGCCGCCGCAACCCTTCCATACGATGGTCACAGGTCAGGATTGGCGTTCCGGATTTGTGCCGATTGGCTTCCCGAATCTCACCAAAATAAACAGCTGAATTCGCCGATTCATTATTTGTTAATACTTTGGTGAACCGCGCCGGTATTTG